>ONCS01000067.1 GCA_900316375.1 uncultured Succinatimonas sp.
AGTGAGGTAAATACTATAATACGATTATGACTTTGGTACGAGGATAGGGGCTAAAAGACCTACATTTTGATGCGTAACTGCTAAAATAAGCTCTGTTTTGCTTAGAGAAAACTAATTTTTGCGGTAAAATCAAAGGTTAGATTAACTGTAATTGAGAAGATTGATGACTACAAAGTGCAAAGATAGGATCTTTTTAGTAGGTCCCATGGGTAGCGGTAAAAGCAGCATAGGCAAAGCCTTAGCTTTAGTCACCGAAAGACCTTTTTTAGATATCGATGAAGAGATTGTAAGATACGCTGGAAAAAGCATTCCTCAGATCTTTGAAGATGTTAGTGAAAGTGGCTTTAGAGAAATTGAAACTGAAGTTTTAAAAAGATGCTTTAATTATAATGCGGTTATTGCTACAGGCGGTGGCATTATAGGACGAGAGGAAAACCGCAAGCTTTTAAAAGAAAATGGCTTAGTAGTTTATCTTTTAGCAGATGTTGAAACTCAATTTGTAAGAACTAGTCGTGACAATAACCGTCCTATGATTAACGTATCAGATAGACGTCAAAGACTAGAAGAGATTTTTAAAGTACGCGATCCTCTTTATAACGAGGTTAAAGACTTCTGTGTAGACTCTGGCAAGCACAGTATTCACGATTGCGTAGAACAGATTAAAGCAAAGTTAAAGGAATTTGAATGGAAAGTATAACTGTAGGTCTAGGGGATAGATCATACCCAATTTACATCGGTACTGAATTAAACTATGGAGAGCTAATTCGCAAGGCTTTACCAAAAGTTACCGATATCATGGTCGTAACTAATACCACCGTAGGCCCACTCTACTTTGATGCTTTAAAAGTAGAACTTGAAGACAATGACTTTAAGGTAAGTGAGTGCGTTTTAGAAGATGGCGAGCACTATAAGACTGTTGATTCATGGTGGCAGATTTTAACTGCGCTAATGGAAAAAGAGTTTGGTCGTGATGGTGCTATCGTCGCTTTAGGCGGTGGCGTGGTAGGTGATATGGCAGGTTTTGCTGCCTCTGCTTATCAGCGTGGCATTCCATTTGTACAAATTCCTACAACCTTACTAGCTATGGTTGACTCATCTGTTGGTGGTAAAACTGCAATTAACCACCCACTTGGCAAGAACATGATTGGTGCTTTCTACCAGCCAAAGGCAGTAATTGCAGATTTAGATTGCTTAAAGACCTTGCCACCTAAAGAGCTTACCGCAGGCTTAGGCGAAGTTGTAAAGACTGGCATTATCTACGATAAAGACTTCTTTGACTTTTTAGCCAAAGATGTTGAAAAGGTTTTCTCTTATGATTTAGCTACCTTATCTCATATCGTAAAGCGTTGCTGTGAGATTAAAGCTATGGTCGTATCAGAGGATGAAAAAGAGCATGGACTTAGAGCAATTCTAAATTATGGTCATACCTTTGGTCATGCTATTGAGGCTTTCTTAGGCTTTGGTACTTGGCTTCACGGTGAGGCTGTAGGTTTAGGCATGGTGATTGCCTCTGCTTTAGCTCTAGAGCGTCAAATGATCTCTCAAGCTGACTTTGATGCAATGTTAAAGCTCTGTCAAAAGGCCAAATTACCAACTGTTATTCCTGAGAAGATGACAGGGGATGATTTTATTACCTATATGCGTCACGATAAGAAAGTACGTCATGGTGTAATTCGCTATGTATTACCTACACATATTGGCGAGGTTAAGATCTTCTCAGATGTCAGCGATGATGAGGTTAGAGCTTTAATTTCAAAGCTTAAGGCTTAAAGATGGAGCATCAAGGCTTTTCAATTCCTAATTCGCAGTTACAGTGCGTAAAAGACATCCATAATGAGTTTATTTATGGAGAGAATTTCGTACTTTTATCAGGTAACTCAGGCTCTGGACGTACTAGTCTTTGTGAGCAAGTTGTAAGTACCTTAGATAATAAGTTTGTAACTGTATTTATCCCATGCCAAGATCAAATGTCACTAGAGCAGCTACGACAGCTATTTTTGCAGCAAGTAGCGCCTAATGACAAGTGGGATGATAAGCTAAGCCTTGATTTGAGCTTTAAGTCTTTATCTATTCCGGTGCGTCAAAGACTACTTGTAGTTGTTGATGATGTTGACTTAGTACTAAGTACTTTTTTTGATGAGCTAGTTGAATTATATAAATCTAACCTAGGTTTAAATCGCTTTTCATTTTTAGTCACAGCTCACCCTTTATGGATCTCAACTAAGGTAAATGAACAAAAAAACGATAAACTTAGTTTTAAAGAGATCTTGTGTCCTAATCTAACCTTAGAAGAAGCACTTGCTCTATCTGAGCAGATCTTTACCTTCCAAGGTTTAACTAAAGTTTATAAAGCAATTTTACCTACACTTCCTAAGGCACTAGAGAGCTGTGAAGGTAATGTAAGTAAAATCATCAAACTAACGGAGAAACTTATGAATGATCCAATTGAAGTAAATAATGAGAATCAGTTAGTTGAGAAAAAGAGTCCAAAAAAGAAAGGCTCTGCTGGTATCTTTATTTCTATTATTTGCATTGTAATTGTACTTGCCTGCCTAGTACCAGTATTTTTTGGCAGTGGCTTTATTGATAAGTTATTTGGCTCAAAAGATAATGCAGCAGCTACTGATGATAAAACTCAGATTGTTGAGAGCATTAAAAATAATGATAAGTTAGGCTTTGGTGAAGAAGAGAACAAAGTCTCTGATGATCCTTTATCAGTATCAGCTGGCACTGTAACTGATATCAACGCTCAAGGCAAAAAAGGCGGAGAGACTGCAGTTGCCGATGACGGTGAGTTACTTGAGAAGGTTGAAGGTGGCGTTGAGGCTCAAGATACTAAGCCACAGCCTAAGAATTCAGTTACCATCGAAGGTGACACCTTAAATGAGATCGAAAACAAAGAGGCTGATGCTAAATCAGACGATCCCAGGCAAGGATTGGCAGGATCTATAAAAGAAGATACTCAAAAAGCATCTGATGCTGCTAATAAAGTTGCACCTGTAGCAACAGAAAACAAAGCTCAAGAGAATAAAGAGCAAGAAACTAAGGCTCAAGAGTCAAATCCAAACAATGGTGAAGTTGTAACTTTAACTCGTGCTGATAACTCTTTATTTAAAGAGCAAATTGCTAAAGAAGATGCTGAAAAGACAGCTGCACAGCAAAAAGCTTTAGAAGAGCAATTAGCTGCGCAAAAAGCTTTGCAAGAGCAAGCTAAAAAGGCTGATGCAGAAAAACTTGCTAAAAATAAAGCTAATAAGGAAGCAACTGACAAAGCATCTAGCAAAGGAAATAAAACTAAAGAGCTAGCTGATTCTAAGAAACAGGATAAAACAACAGACAAAACAGCTCAAAGTACAAAGAAAGTAGTAGCTCGTGCTAAGCGTTTAGCACCTCCTACTCCAGGTACTGAAAGTGAGCTTAAGTCAATGAATTCTAATCATTACACTCTACAAGTTGAAGCTGGTACTCAAAGAGGACCTCTTTTAGCTACAGCAGATTATGTAGAGGGTAAATACTGGATTTATCAAACTATGCGTAATGGTCGTCCTTGGTATGTACTTATCATGGGTGACTATTTAACCCCACGTGAGGCTTTAAATAGGGTTAGAGTGTTACCACAGCATATTCGTGCGCGTGGTCCATTTGTTAAGACCTTTGCTGAAGTCAAATTGCAGATGAGAAAATAAATAAATGGAAAGTAAGCATTTTTTAATTGCAGGTTCAATTTTATCAGCTGATCTACTAAATCTTGAGCGCGATGTAAAAGAGGCATTAGATACAGGTGTAGATGTTATTCACTTTGATGTGATGGATTATCACTTCGTGCCTAACATGACCTTTGGCCCTGCATTTTTAAAGGCAATGCGTGCTAAGTTCCCAAACGCTATCTTTGATGTGCACTTAATGGTATCTCCTGTAACAGAGAATATCGTTGATGATTATGCAAAAGCTGGTGCTAACTGGATTTCATTCCACCCTGAGGCATGTACCCACATTGAGCGAATGCTTACCCACATTCAAGAGCTAGGTTGTAAAGCAGGTCTAGCTTTAAACCCAGCTACTCCTCCTCAGCTTTTACGTTATTTATGGGCAAAGCTAGACTTTGTACTAGTAATGACCGTAAACCCAGGCTTTGGTGGTCAAAAGACTATCCCTGCAACTTTAACAAAGGTAGCAGATGTTAAGACTATGGCTGAGATGGATGATGCTAAGATCTTCATTGAAGTTGACGGTGGCGTAAAAGATAGCAATATTAAAGAGATCGCATCTTACGGTGCCTCTGTCTTCGTAGTAGGCTCTGCTTTCTTTGGAGCAGAGAACAAGCAAGTTGCAATTGATGCACTGCACAAGGCTTTAGAGAAGTAGTATGCCAAAGCTTACTAAACTTCCTAAAGCTCTATTATTTGATTTAGATGGCACGCTAGCTAATACTATTCCACAGCTAGCTATTGCCGCCTTTGCCTCAGCTAAAGCTGTAGGCATTGAGCCGCCATCAGTTGAAACTACTAAGTCATTTGTCGGTAATGGTGTAAATTTACTGTTATCACGCGTGATAGCGGGTAAGTTTGATGTCACAACCGACGATATTGAGCCTAATGTCTTGAAAAAAGCTCGTGAGACTTTCAATGAGGTGTATTTAAAAGGTCTTGATAAGGACTACAACCTCTATGAGGGTGTTGAAGAGGGCTTAAAGTACTTTAAAGAAATTGGCATTAAGCTCGCTGTTGTTACCAACAAGCCTCAGATCTTTGCAGTGCCATTACTTGGTTACATGGGAATTGCTAAGTACTTTGACTTTATCTTAGGTGGTGAAGTCCTAGAGGTACGCAAGCCAAATCCAGAGCCTTTGTACTATGTTTTAGATAAACTTAATGTGGACAAAGATAGTGCAGTGATGGTCGGTGACTCAGATAATGATATTATTGCAGGCAATAATGCAAAAATGAGCACAGTTTTCTTCACATACGGCTATAATCGTAAGGCTATTAGTGAACTTAATTTTGATTACAAATTTGACAAGTTTAGTGAACTTACAGATTTGATAAAAAAACTACAAGGTAATAAAAATGTCTAAAAAGATTATTTTCTCAGGAATCCAGCCATCTGGAGAGCTATCTGTTGGTAATTACATCGGCTCTCTTCGCAACTGGGTTAAGCTTCAAGACGAGTACGAGTGTGTATATTGCGTAGTAAATGAGCACGCTATCACCGTACGTCAAGATCCTAAAGAGCTTCTAGAGAGAACTTTAAATACCCTAGCTATTTTCTTAGCAGCAGGTATCGATCCTAAAAAGAGCACTATATTTGTTCAGTCACATGTACCTGCTCACTGCGAGCTTGCTTGGATTTTAAACTGCTACACCCAAATGGGTGAGTTAAATCGTATGACTCAGTACAAAGATAAGTCAAAGCGCTATGCTGATAATGTAACTGCAGGTTTATTTGACTACCCAGTACTCATGGCAGCTGATATTCTTTTATATCAGGCAAACCTAGTACCAGTAGGTGATGATCAAAAGCAGCACGTTGAGCTATGCCGTGACATCGCAACTCGTTTTAACAAGTTATATGGAGATACCTTCACCCTACCTGAGTGCTATTTCCCTAAAGCAGGTGCTCGCGTAATGTCACTTCAAGATCCTACTAAGAAGATGTCAAAGTCAGATGACAACGACAACAACGTAGTACGTATCCTAGAAGATCCTAAGAAGATCATCAAAAAGTTAAAGAAGGCTGTAACTGATAGTGATAATCCTCCTGTAATTGCATATGATTGGGAGAAGAAACCAGGTGTTTCAAATCTATTAGATCTTCTATCAGCAGCAACTGATACTCCTATTGAGACTTTAGTTGAGAAGTATAAAGGTCAAATGTACGGTACCTTTAAGTGCGACGTAGGTGATGCCTTAGTAGCTATGCTTGAGCCTATTCAAACTCGCTATAAGGAAATCCGTGAAGATGAGACCTACTTAAAGGAGATCTTAGCTCAAGGTGCTCAAAAGGCAGCCGAGCGCGCTAATAAGACTTTAGAAGATGTTCAAAAGAAAGTAGGCTTCATGCTTCCTTAATTTGACTATCTAGTCTAATGAATTGAAAAGGCCGTTTGATTAAATCTCGCGGCCTTTGTTGTATATGTCTTATATATTTAATCTTATACGGCAAACAAATGCCTATTGATTTAACTCACACCTGATACTGCAACAATTTGCATAAAGATATCACGTGAAAAATTTATTATTTTAAGCATGCTTGATGCTTAATATGTTTTTATTTCACATTTTATGTATCTGCAAATTGTTGCAGGACTTTATGTGATCTAATCAATAGGGATCTTTTTCCCGTATTAATCTTAAAGATTTAGCTCTAAGGCAGGGTTAATCTTAGAGGCTCTAAATGCCGGATAGATAGATGCGATAAAGCTCATCACAATTGCGCATCCTACAACAATTAACACATCTGATAACATCAAGCGACTTGGTACAAAGTTTATAAAGTACACATCCTCGTTTAAAAGCTCGATACCGAACCAGTTCTTAAAGTTAGCTGTAATGTAGGGGATAAACTGAGCAATTATTGCCCCTGCTACACCACCGTAGAAACAGCCTTTTAAAGCTGATAACACGCCCATGGTGGTAAAGGCTTTAACAATCAAAGAGCGCTTAGCTCCCATTGTCATTAAAATTGCAATCTCATGGCGCTTTTCACTTACGGCCATAATTAGGTTTGAGACAATATTAAAGCAGGCAACTGCAATTACTAACACCATCGCTAGATACATAATTTGTCTAATCATATTGATGTCATGATAAAGCTTACCTTGAGTATCAATCCATGAAGAGCTTTGTGCTGACTCATCAAGTTTAGCTACCGCATAGTAGGCAATATCAGAGGCCTGTAACATATCACTTACTTTTAAGTGAATGGTATTAGCCTCTTGTAAATTGCTGATCTCTTTAGCTTTATCTAAGGAGATAAAAGCAAAGTTATGATCAATTTGGCCACCTGTTTTGAAAAAGCCTACTACAGTAAATGGATGAACCACCATCGAGCCTAAATCAGATGAGGCATTACTTGAGTCAACTGATGAGAGGTTGATAGTCGAGCCTTTTTTAAGACCTAACTTTTTAGCAATACCGTAGCCTAGGATGACATTGTTGTTATCGTCATTACTATTTAAAGCCTCGGTTTTACAATCCATAAAACGCTCTAAGGCAATTACATCTTTTTCTTTGACAGGATCAATACCTAAGACCATGGCTGGTACAAATTGTGTACCTTCATTAAAAGCTCCGTTTAAGGTGATAACAGGGGCTGCAGCTTCCACACCTTCAGCTTTAACTACATCTTTTAAGGCTTTATCAATATCATCAAAGCCTTGCTTATTGTAGGAGGTAATTTGGCCACCAGGAATTAAAGAGAGAACACGGTTATTGAGCTCATACTCAAAGCCATTCATCGCAGATAAACCGATGATTAAGGCGCAAACACCAACACCAATGCCTGTAGTAGAGGCCATGGAGATGAATTTAGCTAATGCACCATAACGCTTAGAGTTTAAAAAGCGGATGGCAAGCTTAAAGATAAGCTTAGTTTGCATTTATAACACCGTCCTTCATTTGATAAACAAGGTCGCACTTTTGAGCAAGACCATTATCATGGGTTACCATCACTACAGCTACGTGCTCGTTTTTAGCAAGATCCATAAATAGGTCAAAGATGTCACTTGCGTTTTGCGCATCTAAGTTACCAGTTGGCTCATCAGCAAGAATGATATTAGGCTTATTAGATAAGGCTCTGGCAATGGCCACACGCTGTCTTTCACCACCTGACATCTCTGATGGCTTGTAGTTGATACGGTGTGATAAACCAACTTTTTCTAAATAGGAAGTGGCGCGCTCTTTGGCTTCTTTGGTACTAATACCACCAATTAGAAGTGGCATCATGACATTTTCTAAAGCGCTAAAGTCGCCTAATAGATGGTGGAACTGATAAACAAAGCCTAAGTTTTGATTTCTAAATTCAGCCTTTTTATTTGAGCTAAATTTGGTTAGATCTTCACCTTTATAGATAAGCTCACCTGAGGTTGGGGTATCTAATGTACCTAGGATATGTAACAAGGTACTTTTACCAGATCCTGACTTTCCAATAATAGCGGTAAGTTTGTCTGAATAAATATCGATATTAACGTTTTTTAATACGTCAGTTTGCACCTTGCCTTCAAAGTAAGAGCGGGTGATGTTATGTGCTTTTAAAATAATTTCACTCATGTTATGAGCCCCTTGCAAGGTTTGAAACAGGATCGGTTTTAGCTGCTTTGTAGGCTGGGTAGATGGTAAAGATTAAACTCATCAAAATAGAACCTAAGCCTATGTATAAAAGATTTTGTAACTCAATTGCAGCAGGTAATTCACCAAAGGTTTGAGTATTACTCATGTTAGCTGAAATGGTATGAGTTAGAGGAATGCCTAGAGCAATACCAATTAAGGTACCAAGAATACCTGCAAACATACCCATCATTAAAAAGATAGTCAGAATTTGACCTCTTTTAAGACCTAAGGTCTTTAAGATGGCAATTTCAGTTAAACGAGCTGATACCATCATGGTAAGTGCTGATAGGATATTAAAGGCCGCTACTAAGATAATTAGGCACAGCATTATCGACATGGTAAGTTTTTCCATAGCTACAGCTTTGAAAAACTCGCCTTGAACCTCAGTCCAATCAGAGTATTTAACGCCTAATTTATTTAGATCAGATCTTACATCTTCAATTTTAAATGGATCATCTAGCCACAGACGGGTGAAGGTATCTTGAGGTTGTATTCTAAATAAGCGCCTTACATCTTCAAAGTTACCTACAGCAGTATCTAGAGCTGTAGCGTTAGTTGAAGGGTGGTAGGTTTTTAAAGTAAATAATCTTTGAGTAGGGGTAAGTCCCATTGGAGTATAACGAGCGTTAATTGTACTGATAACGCGAACCTTTGAGCCTAAACGAATTTCGTTTTTTAGATAGAGTGCAGCCTCTCCATTTAACTCAAAAGAGTTCTTTTGAGGAACATCAACAATACTAAGCTTACTTAAAGCATCTTGATTTTTAACACTAATACGACTGTCATCTAAGCCTTCAAGATTGATTAAAGCTAATGTCTTATTTGCTTGCAGCAGTGCCTGGCCATTTACAAAAGGAGCCGTTGCAATTACATGATCAAGACTTAATAGTTTTGAAGAGTCAATTGGGCTTTTGACAATCACATGTGGAGTGTCTTTTAAAACTGCTTTTTTTAAGCGATTTTGCAGACCTTGCATGATAGAGGTATCAATGATTAAAGCAGCAACACCTATGGCAATACCGATAATCGATAAAATAGCGACAAAGGTTGCAAACTTATGAGCTTTACTAAAAAAGCCATAGCGCAGTGAAATTGAGAGTGTTAGTGGGTGAAATAAACGCACTTTTTAAATCCTAAATTCTTTGATGGCGCCTATTTTACCGCATTTACGAGATAAATTGACTAATTCATTGGCATTGGAGTAAGCTTAGAAAACTTTGTAAATAAGGATTTTACATGCTATCTAGAAACATTACCTACACAGAAAATAAGATCTTTACCAAAGAGCAAGTACAAGCTCTATTTTTATCAATTAACTGGGTATCAGGTGAGTATCCTAATCGCTTATTTAAAGCTTTGATGAACTCTTCAACTGTATTTACAGCCTGGGATGGGGATAGATTAGTGGGCTTAATTAGAGTTTTAGATGACTCTGAGATGACTGCTTTCATTCACTATGTGCTAGTACATCCTGATTATCAAGGTTTTGGTATTGCAGGTCACATGATGGGCATGCTCAAAGAAAAGTACAAAGACTACTTATACATTGACGTAATGCCAGAAGAGGCTAAGAACGCAAGCTTCTATGAAAAACATGGCTTTAAGGTTAATGTTGGTGGTACTACCTTATCTTTAATCAATCCTGGTCGAAAATATTAGTTTGATTTTAAAAGAAAAATGTGGTTTTCGACTGATCTGGGAGTTAACTCCCAAATTAGCCGAAATCTTAAATATACTCTATTGGTAGAGCATCTACAGAGTCACTTATTGCTACTTTTTTATCTGCTAAGCAAATTACTGCACCTTTTCCTACTGTTTTTCCATTTATCTTATCTAAAACTTTGAAATTGTCAGCCCAATGCCTATCGACATTTGCTCCTTTTTTTATTTCTATTGGATATATGACATTGTCCTTTTCAATGATTAGATCTATTTCTTTTTTGTCTTTGTCTCGGTAGTAATAGATATTGTCAGTTCCGATGCCAGCATTCATATAGCTTTTTAAAATCTCGCTAACCACAAAAGTCTCAAATATTGCACCTGACATGGTGCCAACTTGAGCGCTTTGTGGAGTAATCCAACCAGTTAAATAGCACATCAGACCTGTATCCATGAAGTATAACTTTGGAGCTTTGATTATTCTGTTGATAAGATTATTGCTATAAGTATGAATGATTTTTACTATACCAGATGCTTCAAGAACAGATAGCCAACTTTTTAATGTTTTAATATCAATAAAGCTATCTTTTGCCATCTCTGAATAGTTAACCATTTGACCAGAACGTGAAGCCACTACAGCCATAAAGTTTTTAAAGTTGTTAAGATCTCGAATGTTGATGATCTGTCTTACATCTCTTTCAAGATAGGTCTTGATGTAGTCTCTATAGAACCACTCCCAATTTATGCTTCTATCTATAAGTTTTGGCATAGAACCACGATGAATAGTATCCCAAATCTTTTGATAACTCTTAAGTTCATTACCGCGCTCTGTGAGGTATTCATCTGTAGATAAAAAAGGTTTATTAAATTCTACATTGTAAATTTCACGTAAGGATAGCGCGCTCATTTCAATGATACAAATACGACCTGCTAATGACTCAACAGACTTACTTAAAAGTTCGTAAGTTTGAGAGCCTGAAATAAAGAATTGCCCATATTGGTTTAAATTATCAGCATGCAATTTTAATGCTCTAAAGATCTTTGGTGCATACTGAATCTCATCAATTATAAGAGGTAGTTTTTTGTCTCTAAAAAAGAGCACACTATCATTTAAGGCAAGATCTAATTCATAATCATCATCAAGAGTCACATAGGTATAGTTAGGGTATAGCATCTTTAAAAGTGTTGATTTACCAACCTGTCTAGGTCCTGTGATGAGCACTACCTTTGCTTGAGTCGCCGCAAAATTAACTGCTTTTGAGATGAGTCTTTGAATTAGCATAGTTTTCGTCCAATATGGGAGTTTATTCCCATTTTAGCCGAAAATTGATAAGGTATGCAAAATATTTGTTAAGACATAATTTAGTTCAGCGATAATGATAAATTAAGTTATTTTTTTAATATGAAGAAAGCGTTTTGACAAGATTTTTAGAAGAGTGCAAAGCCAGTCATTGAGCAGAAAAATTGCAAAAGCTCATTTAGTAGTTCATCACTTAAAATGCCAAAAATGACATTCTAAAGGCCTGCGTCACTCAAATTGAGGCGCAAAAAATATAAAGTGGCACAATGACTGCTAAAGGCCTAACGCTTTAACTGACTTTGCCATCCCATAATATCACATTACAAAATTTTTAGCCTCATCTTAAAAAAAATTCAATGTAGATTTTTCTTGTTGATTAGTTCAAATCAATGTTCAACTATTGATCATTTAAGTTTATTTAGAAAATTCTTAGCGCAAATATGCAAAAAGTGCACAATCTTGCACGTTTGGCTTATTTATGCATGTATCTATCCTTTAGTAAATTTAACCCCTATAAAACTACTAGCAAATTAGCAGGTATTCTTGATATAGGATAATTATCTGATTTATAAGATAATTTATAAAATTGCACAAACTACGTGCAGTCTAAAATGTAACGCACATCAAAAAAGCAAAATTCATTAGACCTAAATTACGCCTTTATGATTATCCCATCGAATGTTTGTGGAGATGATCATGAAAGGTATAGGTCAAGAGCTTTCAGTACAGAATGTATCAAAGTACTATGGTAGCTTTAAAGCACTTACCGACATTAACCTAGTTTGCAAACCAGGTGAGTTTGTATCCATCTTAGGTTCATCAGGTTCTGGTAAGACTACTTTATTAAAAGTCATTGCAGGCTTTGAGCGCTGCTCTGATGGTAAGATTTTCATTAACGGTAAAGACGTAGCTAATGTTCCTTGCTTTAAAAGAAACATTGGTATGTTGTTCCAAAACTACGCACTATTCCCACATTTAACCGTTGCTCAAAACATTGCCTATCCTTTAAAACTTAGAAAGCTTAAAAAAGCTGAAATTGATAAGAAAGTAAGCGACATGATTGATTTAATTAAGCTTACAGGTTTAGGTGACAGATACCCACGTCAATTATCAGGTGGTCAGCAACAGCGTGTAGGTTTAGCAAGAGCTATTATCTACAACCCTCCTTTATTACTTCTAGATGAGCCTTTAGGTGCTCTAGATAAAAACTTACGTCATGAGATGCAATTTGAGATCAAGCGCATTACTCACGAACTTGGTATGACCACCATCTCAGTTACTCACGATCAAGAAGAAGCTTTCTCAATGTCAGATAAGATCTGCATTGTCTCAGCAGGTCAAATTCAGCAGTTTGCAACTCCTGAGCAGATTTATGAAAAGCCTGCTAACCGCTTTGTCGCAGAATTCATGGGTACTACTAACATCATCCCTCTAAAAGATGCTGTTTACACTGACGGTGATGATGGTAAGACTTTAGTGGTAGGTACAAGTGAGCTAACTAATGGCAAGTGTGTGTTAAAGACAGAAACTAAGTCAATTAAATCACAAGATACCAATCCATTCTTTGCCCTTCGTCCTGAGGCTATTCATTTAGCAAAAGAGGGAAGTGTTTATGACAACACTTTTGAAGCTGAGCTTACCGAGAGCATTTACCTAGGTCAGTACGTAAAAGCAAAAGCTAAAGTTGGCTCACTTTTACTTAATGTCACCTTAGATGTGCGTGAATATCGCGCTCTAGATTTAACACAAAAAGTTAAGTTCTGTTTTGATGCAGAGCACACCGCAATTCTATACAGTTAGGAGATCTTGATATGAAGAAGTTTGGTTTTGTAAAAAGCGTTTTAGTAGCTTCAATGGTTGCAGTCCTATCTACAGGCTGTGGTGATGATAAAAAGGCAGAGTCAACTGCAGGTGCAACTGAGACTAAAGATGCCGGCTCTTTAGTTTTCGTTGACTGGGGCGGCACTAACACTGATGCACGTATCGCTCAGAATATTAAACCTTTTGAAGAGCAAACCGGTATTAAGGTCACTGTTGTCACTCCATCCGATTACGCAAAGCTGATTGCGATGGTCGAAAATGGCACTACCGAGTGGGATGTTATGAACTGCGATGCCTACTGGGGTGTTTACGCAGGTGCTAAGGGCTATCTTGAGCCAATTGATTATAAGGTGGTTACAGAGAAACTTGATAAAGCAGTTGAACTTGAGCATGTAGTTGGTGCTGAGGTTTATGACTCTGTAATTTCATTTAACACCTCAAAGTACTCTGATGCTAATGCACCTAAGTCTTGGCAAGAGTTTTATGACGTTGAAAAGTTCCCAGGTAAGCGTGCAATGTGGCAGTACCCTGTAACTGTTCTAGAGTCAGCACTTTTAGCAGACGGCGTACCAATGGATAAGCTATACCCTTTAGATTTAGACAGAGCCTTTGCTAAGTTAGATACCATCAAAGATTCAATTGTTTGGTGGACAAAAGGTGCTCAGCCATCTCAAATGCTATCAACAGGTGAGGCTGATTTAGCTTTAGCTTGGTCTGGCCGTATTCTAAATGCTAAAGATGAAGGCTCGCCAATTGACTTAACCTACAACGAGGGTATGAGAATCGCTGCAGGTTGGGTAGTTCCAAAGAACGCTCCTAACAAAGACAATGCCATGAAGTTTATTAACTATGTGTCATCAGCTAAAGCCCAGGCTGCTTTCTCTTCACAAATTCCTTATGGCTCAACTAACCCAGAGGCTGTAAAGCTACTATCTGCTGAGCAAATCAAGCGTATCGGTCAAGCACCTGATCAAATCGAGCATGAGTTCTACATCGACAACCAATATTGGGCAGAGCACTTAACCGAGGTTGTAGAGCGCTTTAACGCTTGGTTACTTAAGAAATAATTACCTTAAGCAATAATTAACTTAAGTTCTAATTAAAAGAGGGGGAGCAATCCCCTTTTAAGGAAGTTTGTATGTCAAATACTACCTTCAAGCAAAACCCATTTGAAAAAGCTAAGTGGCTATTGTTAATCATTCCACTTTTGTACGTTGTGTTAACCATGGGCTATCCTTTATTTGACATCATTTGTAAGTCATTTAAAGGTAAAGATGGTTTTACTTTCTCTTTTTACACCAAGATTTTTACAGAGCCACTTTATCTTGAAGTTTTATATTCAACTATCAAGATTGGTCTTATCGTAACCATTGTCTGCCTAGTTTTAGCCTATCCTATGGCTTATTTAAGCGTTGTTGCTAAATCTAAAAAGGTTAAAACTTTAATTACCGCAGGCGTGTTGATCCCTTATTGGGTATCAATGCTGGTTCGTATCTTTGCTTGGCAAATTATTTTGCAAAACAATGGTATCGTAAACCAAGCTTTAATGTTCATAGGTTTTGTACAAAGCCCAGCTAAGCTTTTATATACCGATTTAGCTGTGACTATCTCACTTGTACACATCTTGCTACCATTCATGTTTTTAAGCTTACAAAACTCGATGAAGCAGATTGATTTAAATTTGATGCTAGCTTCAAAGATCATGGGCGGTACTCGCGCTTATGGCTTTATCCATGTGTTTCTGCCACTTTCTAAAGCTGGCATGCTCTCAGGCTCAATTATGGTCTTTGTGTTAGCTCTAGGCTTCTATATCGCACCTGCCTTATTAGGTGGCCCTGATAACATGATGCTATCAAACCTAATTGAAGTAAGTATGAATAACTTCAACTGGGGCTTAGCCTCTGCTTTATCTGTAGAGCTTTTGGTAATTGTGTACTTGATTATCGCTATTGCCTTTAAGTTTACCGGCAACATCTTTGTGCGTGATATTTAGGAGATAATATGCTGTACTTCTTTGTCTTCTTACTTTTAGTAATTATCATCGCACCTGCTTTGGTAATTATTCCGCAGTCATTTACCTCACTAAACTACTTTGTCTATCCAATAAAGAGCTTTTCTTTAAAGTGGTATGACAAGTTCTTTGAAAACGAGCAGTGGATTACATCTTTAGAGCGCAGTTTACTTATTGCCATCTGTGTAGCTATCTTTGCAACTATTATTGGCTCTTTAGCAGCTTTAGCTGTAAACAAGCTTAACTTTAAAGGTAAGAATATCTTCTTAAATTTAATGTTAACTCCAATGATTGTGCCAGTGGTCATTACAGGTGTGGCTTTATATGCAAGCTTTGCCAAAGTTGGTTTAAATAACACTATCCCAGGTCTTATCATGGCCCATAGCTTACTTGCTATTCCAATGGTGTTTTTAACCATGTCCGCAGCCTTTGCTCGTTTTGATACTAATTTAGAGTTAGCTGCCATGTCGATGGGCTCAACTCCAGTAGGAGCCTTCTTTAAAGTAACCTTACCTGGAGTTAAAAGCTCAGTTGTAACCTCTGCTTTATTGTCCTTTGTAACTTCACTTGATGAGGTGGTTGTAACCATCTTTGTATCAGGTGCTAATACTAAGACCTTACCTATGATGATGTGGGAGAACCTGCGCGCTACTATCGATCCAACCATTGCAGTAGCTGCAACCTTCTTAATCATCCTCACCTTAGGCATGTATGTTGTAAAAGAGATTTTTGAAGCAAGATCTAAGGATTAAAAATGTCTGTAACTGTTTATAAAAATGCTCAGTTTCCAAATGAGAAGACTACTGCTAATTTTGTTGTAGAGGGTACTAAGTTTGTACAAGTAGGAGGGGACACATCTACCTTTGAAAAATCAGCTGATGTAAAAGTTGTCGATTTAAAAGGCAAGCTAACCATTCCTCCTTTTGCTGATGCTCACATCCATTTAGATTATGTGTATACAGCCAATCTGCCAACTCATGAAACCTCATCGGGTACCTTATTTGAGGCAATTGATAATTGGTCAGAGTCTAAAAGTAAGCTCACTGTTGATGCTATCAAATCTCGTGCCTATATTGCCATTAAGCAGCAGATAAGCCATGGTGTGCAGTATGTGCGTACCCATGTCGATGTTACCGATCCTAACTTTACTGCGCTAAAAGCCATGCTTGAGATTAAAGAGCAGCTAAAAGACTACATGGAGATTCAGTTAGTTGCTTTCCCACAAGAAGGTTATTACGCCTATAAAGGTGGTGCTGATCTTGTAGAAGAGGCTTTAAAGCAAGGTGCCGATGTCGTAGGTGGTATTCCTCACTTTGAGTTTACTCGTGAAGATGGTGTGAAGTCTGTAGAAAAAGGCTTTGAGCTTGCGATGAAATACAACAAGCTTTTAGATTTTCACTGCGATGAAACAGACGATGAGCAGTCACGCTTTTCTGAGTCAATTGCTGCCTTAACTTACTTTAATGGTCTTCAAGGCAGAACTGCAGCCTCTCATACTTGTGCCATGGGCTCATATAACAATGCCTATGCCTTTAAGATGATGACTAAATATAAAAAGGCAGGCTTGAACTTTATTGTGTGTCCTACTGAGAACTGCTATTTACAAGGTCGTTACGATAGCTATCCAAAGCGCCGTGGCATTAGCCGCGTTGATGAGCTTACCCGTAACGGTCTTAACGTAAGTTTTGCTCAAGATTCTATCTCTGATCCATGGTACCCACTTGGTAATGGTAACTTAATGCATCAATTAGACTTTGGTTTACATTTATCTCACATGATGTCAGTTGACGAGATTAAAGACTCACTTAAGTTTGTTACCTCCAATGGTGCTAAGACCATGTGCGTGCAAGACTATGGCATTAAAGACGGCAATACCGCTAATTTTGTAGTCTTAGATGAGGATAATGTCTTTGATGCAGTACGCAATACCGCAAGCACTATCTTAAGTGTAAGACAAGGTAAGGTGATCATGGAAAAAGCACCTGAGACTGTTTTAACTAAGTATGATTTCTAGGAGCTATCATGAACGTAATGCATAATATGACTCGTCTTGATTTTGAAGCTCATCAAGACGCAATTGTGGTCATTCCTGTAGGCTCAACTGAGCAGCATGGCCCTCATTTACCTTTAGGTGTGGACAGCTACATCGCTCAGGGAATTTCTGAGATCTTAGCAACTAAAGCTAATGTTATCTTAGCTCCAACTCTAACCTATGGATATAAATCAAAGCCTTTATCAGGTGGCGGTCCTTTATTTAAAGGCACTATTGATTTAAATGCTAAAACTTTAATTGATCTTGTCTATGACATTCTCTGTGAGTTTGCCCGTGATGGTTATAACAAGATCTTTTTAAATAACGCTCACTTTGAAAATCAAGCCTATATTGAAGAGGCGATGGATTTAGCTACAGCCCAATTTCCAAATTTAAAGGTCGTACAATCAAATTGGTGGGATGTACTAGATCAAAAAACAGTCGATGAAATCTTCTCTGATGTGAAGTTCCCAGGTTGGGCCTTAGAGCATGCAGCCATTACTGAAACTTCACTTATGATGTACTTAAAGCCAGATTTGGTGAGAACTGAACTTATCCCTGAAGATGTTCTAGCCACAGCTTTACCATATTCTGTGTATCCTGCAAGAAAAGAGATGGTCCCAGAGTGTGGAGTATTAGCATCTCCTAAAGGCTCAACAGCTGAAAAGGGAAAGTTAATAGTTGATAAAGCAATTGAAGGATTTTTAAAGATTTTTGACAAGGAGTTTAAGTAATGAGTAAACACTATGTAATTACTATCTCGCGTCAATTTGGAAGTTTAGGTAGAGCCATTGCCCAAAAGGTAGCCCATAAGCTTAATATTGAGTATTACGATCGTGATTTAATTGAGCAGGCTGCTACTATCTTAAATGAGGATATGCGCTCTATATCTCCAATGGATGAGAGTATAAAACTACCTTTTGCTAAAGCTTTATTTCCTCTAGGTATTGGTACAGGCTCTACTCATCGCAGGCTTTTTAAAGTTCAAGAAAGTTTAATTCATGAGTGTGTAGCTAAAAGTGATTGTTTGATTGTAGGTCGCTGTGCGGACTATATCTTAAAAGATTATGAGCGACGTTTTAATGTCATGATCTACGCCCCACTTGAAGAGAGAATTAAAAACTCAGTAAATACTTTACGAATTCCAGAGTATGAGGTAGCAGATTACGTTAAAGAAATTGATAAGGCACGTGATTCCTACCACA
Source organism: uncultured Succinatimonas sp. (assembly GCA_900316375.1). Lineage (GTDB taxonomy): Bacteria > Pseudomonadota > Gammaproteobacteria > Enterobacterales > Succinivibrionaceae > Succinivibrio. The sequence continues at coordinate 18,356 of ONCS01000067.1, forward strand.
AGTTTTTCACCGATGAAAAGCTCGATACTTTAAAGTATCGCGATTTGTTAATCGATTCATCAACTATGTCGCAAGATGATATTGCCGATATCATCATTGAGTCTGCTCAACGTAAACTTAAGTTCTAACCTTACTTAAGTATTTTAGGCAGGGCAACCTGCCTATTTTTTTCTTATCAACAAATTAAATAAAAATTTGTTAGCTTAGTAGTTCATGAAAGGAAAGTACTTTAAAGACAATCTTTGATAACTGCCATCGGCTTTAATATCATTTAAAGCTTGATTGATTTTATCAACAAGTTCGCCTTTGCCTTTAGCAACTCCAATCTTACTGTCAGTTAAGGCACTTGACATATTATCGTAGAAGCCTACAACATACATGTTGTTTTGAATAAAGTAGATGTTAGCTTTGTAAACAGATAATGTTGAGATAATAAAAGCATCAATCTCATCATCTTGCAGCGCATCAAAGAGCTCTTGATAATCGTTATAAGGCACTAAGTTAATGTTTTGACTTCCTCCCCGCGCTAAAGCGCGAGGAGGAAGTCAACTTGTCGATCTTTTTATCTATCGGCTTATCTTTAGTTTTCTAAAGTTTTTCTGTTTTTCTTCTTTGTATAAGCTACAGATGAGCTTGTTTTAGTTTAACTTAAATACTCTCATGATCTTACACTGTATTAGACAGAGAAAATTAAAGAAAATCACGAAAGTATGAGCCTTAACGTCATTTGCACCAACTAAAAGTTAAAACTATAAGCAAATTCCCAATTTAGTTTTTGAAGGTGAAATATTTTCTTATAAACACAAAAATCTTTGCAAAATTGAACTTAAGCTTTTTGCGATCACGCCGTTAACAGTGTGTAAGGTCATAGGCCTTATCTTGACTTATTTGTTGATAACCTTTTTAAGATTGTATAAATTTTAAAGATTGTATAGATAGAGATGTTAACCCCTGAGATTAGAAATGAGCTTTTAGTTGATGAAATGCAACTAGGGCAGAGATTAAATGAGGACGTGCAGACTCAAAATCATGCTGATTTTGCGTTAATGCTCTCTATGCTCTCTCAGGATGTAACCGATCAAGCAATCTTCTCAGACGAAAAGCAAAAAGTAAAAGAAGTTGATTTAAGAGCTAAATTTAAATTACCAAAAGAGCAAAAGCAGTATGCAACAGCTTCTGACTTTGATCGCGGTAGTGAAATGACTGCGTTATTTGCCCGCGACGGCTTTACCTCAGTATTTTTAGCTCAATGCCTATGTAATGAACCTTTAACTCAATTTGATAGAGACATTAAACCTGAGGTCTTCTCTCAATTAGCACCTTTAAAGCAAGAAAAGTTGCGTAAGGTAAATCAAGGTAAAGTTCTAACCTATGAGAAGATCCATGAAACAGGTGATGGTTTTGATATCCTAGATGTAATTAACTCCTCACGCATTGAAGAGAAGATTGCAACTTCAGTGTAGTTAATTACAACCTTCAATTTAGTCTTTTCTAAAATTAACCGTACTCTTAACAGCTAAGTCTGTATCAAAACCTAGTTTTAGTGCTTGTACAAGTCTTTGTCACAAGTTGTCTTTGATTTAGAAACTGTGCCATTTTTGCATAAGTACTTACCTTCAGTGGTGCACTTAACAACACCTCCTTTTTTGCCAGAGCATGGATAGTTAGCAGCCATGGCATGATCTGCAATCAAGATGAAACTGCACAAGGTAAGTAAAGTTGCTAAAATTCTCTTCATATCTATACTTTAATTCTACATACAAAAATCCACAGGACTGCCTGTGGATTAAAAAAGCTAGCCTATGGCCTTTTTAAAGCGCTGTAAAGCCTCTTTTAATACACTATGCGGACAACCTAGGTTAATACGTAAAAATCCTGGGTATGGGCTATGGTAGGTCTCCCCATCGTTGACTAGGATCTTGCCATCTTTTAAAAGTTTAGCTTTTAAATCATGCCCTGAGTAACCTAAAGAAGAGCAATCCACCCATGCTAAATAGGTCGCCTCAAGTGGGGCTACATTTACTTTTGGGTAATGGTCTTTAAAGAAAGTCTTTAGAATTTGATAGTTTTCTTGGATATAGTCATTGAGCTCTACTATCCACTCATCGCACTTGGTGTAGGCAGCTACCGTTGCGGCAAAACCAAAGGCTGGCACATCACAAATTTCGTTGTTTTCAGCCTGTCTTGTAATTCTATAGAGTAGATCTTGATTTTGAGTAAAGAAATAAGCGTTCTTTAAACCTGCAATATTAAAGGTCTTAGAGCCAGAGCGTAAGGTAATGATGTGATCGTTATAGCTCTCATCTAAAGTAGTTAGCGCGATAAACTTTGAGCCATTTGGTTTAATGTCACAGTGCACTTCATCAGAGATGATAGTGATGTTATGTCTCTTACAGATCTCAATGACCTTTAAAAGCTCTTCACGAGTCCATAATCTTCCGCTTGGGTTGTGGGGATTACAGAATAATAAGACTTTACAGTTTGTGTGAGATGCTTTTTCCTCAAGATCATCAAAGTCAATTGTAAACTTGCCATCTTTGTAAATGAGGTTATTATCATTTGATCTAAGGCCAGCGTTTTTGATGGTCTTATAAAAACAATTATAAGCAGGGGATTGAATTAAAACCTCATCACCTGGGAAACATAGTGCTTGTAAAATCGCAGCTACCGCAGGTACTAAGGCTGAGACCACGGTTACCCACTCTTTTTTAACTGTCTGGTTGTAGTGGCGCTTGTGGAAATCAACTATAGCTTGATAATACTCATCAGTTGGCATGCCATAGCCATAGGTACCTAATTGTGCTTGATGATTTACAGCTTCATAAATTGCAGGAGCTGCCTTAAAGTCCATATCCGCAACCCATAAAGGAATGACTTCAGGATCTTTTAAAATATCCCACTTATCAGAAAATGAATGATGACGGTCGATGATTTCATCGAAATTGAACTTACACATGGTTAAATCCTTCTTCTTTAAAGCTAAGAATATCAAATCTCTTAGCTTTCTATAATTTCTATTTTGCAATCATTTGGAGCTTTGACGTATTCATCAATGATGAGCTTATCAAGGCCTTTTAATTTAATCTTGCCAGATTTAGGATTTTTAATGCTTACCATGCGTGTATTGATAGTTGCGTTTACTGTTGAATCTTCAAACGCAAGATCACAATTTTCATCAAATGAGCAATTGTCAATGACTAAGTTATCTGCATAGCAAAGTGGTTGGGTACCTATAATTTTGCAATTGCGCAAAGTTAAATTACGTGAGTGCCAACCTAGGTATTCACCTTTTAATATGCTATTTTCAACAATAACGTTGTCTGTTTCCCAAAAGGCATCTTTAGAGTCGATGATGCTGTCTTTTATAGTTATATTTGAACAATTTTGAAAAACATACTTACTTACTAGGTTTAATTCTACTACCTTGAAATTGTGGCTGTCTAGAGCAAAATTGTTGCCATTTATAGCTTTTACCTTAAAAAGCTCGATGTTGTCACAACACCATAAAGTCTCTTCGGCGTTGGTGAAGTTGCAGTTAGAAATTTTAAAGTCTTTGAGTTTTCTAAACATCTTAGGCGCATCAATTTGGCAGTTTGAAACTTCAAAGTTTTGTGAATACCAAATGCCAGCACGGGCACGGGTATCAAAATGACAATCATGAATATTGCCACCAGTAATATGCCATAAAGGGTACATGCCGAAAAAATTACACTTTTCACATTCAAGGTTAGAGCCTTCTTTTAAAGCAGACTCTCCTTCTAAAATTTGCACGTTTATAAGCTTTATATTGTGTGAATTAAATAATGGTCTTTCGCCTTGAAAACTTTGGTTTTGAATTAACTGTTGCATATAAGCCTTCATAAGGATTGTATTTTTGATCTTGTTAAGAATAGGGCAAATTTTAAAGTTTGTAAATTTCTAGAATGTTTTAAGGTATTAACTAGTGGTTAATAAAATAAAAGGCAACCATAGGTTGCCTAGTATCTTTTTTTGAAATTTTAGAAGTTAGCTTTAGTCTTGCTTTTGAATAGATTCAAACTCTACCCAGCAAGTTTTCTTGTAAAAGGCAATTCCAAATACTCTGATTTCTTTTATTCTTTTGTAAAATCTAAACAAGGATTTAGCGTAGTGTTTTTCTTTAACTTGCTTTATTGCGTCTTTAGCTAAAGTCATCATTTGCTTATCTGATTTAGCTGCTTTAATCTCTATGATAAATCCAGTCTTTTGCGCTGTTTGCTTAGCATCAAGTTTTAAAAGAAAACTAAAATCAGCTCTACCATCACCAAGCTCGGCATTTGATGCATATTTGTTGTCACCTTTATTTAATAGAGCTGATAACCTACCATTTAAGAAAGCATGGTACATACTCTCTTTATCAGTACCTTTTTGGGTATCGTAGATACTTACGTAAGTTGCTAAGGTATCTTGCAAATATTCTTCTAAACATCCTGGATCAGTTTGTTTTAAGGCAAATAAAAGATCTGGTAAGGTCTCGTTAAACTTTGGATTAGCTTTGGTGAAACACCAAGAAATAGCATCACCTAACTCTTCTCTCACAGAAAGGTTTGGTATTACAAGAGAAACAGTCTTTTGGGTATTACTATTTACTTCATCAGCTACTTGTTCTTCATGTTTTAAATTTTTAGCATAAGTTAAGTAACCAGACGAGAACAAAAAGTTCCAAAAGTAATTCGAGTTTTTGCTTTTGCCTAAAATTTCATAATTGATATCTCTCGAT
>ONCS01000004.1 GCA_900316375.1 uncultured Succinatimonas sp.
ACCTCTAGATGAAGATAGGTCTTAAGTAGCAATATTTAAGGTCTGATCTTCGAAGCCTCTCCCTTTAGGGAGAGGTTATTCACTAAAAGTCCAATACTTAAACCTAAAGCCATTACCAAGAGAAGAGCACCAAAGAATGGGTAAATACGTCCAATTAACTTATCGATAGGGAGAAGCGTTGCAAAGAAGTAGTACATAAAGATTAAAGTTACTAACACTGAGAAGGTAAGTACGCCATTAAAACTATCTTTACAGAGCTTTTCTAAAAGGCCAGCGGGAGCGGTTACAAAGACCACACCTGCTAAAATTAAAGGTAATACGGTAAACAAGAGCATTACACCACGGGCTTTATTGCCTAAGGTAAATCTGATGATTTCAGGAATATTAGCACCATGATAACGTACTGACATCATACCTGATAAGTAGTCATGGACGGCACCAGCGAAGATATTACCAAAGACTACCCATAATAAAGCGGTAGGACCATATAAAGCACCTAAGATTGGGCCGAATACAGGCCCCACGCCAGCAATATTTAAAAGCTGAATTAAAAATAAGCGCCACTTAGGCATAGGCACATAGTCAACACCATCAGTGTGAGTATAAGCAGGTGTTTTTAAACTACTGTCAGCTCCAAAGACTTTTTCTACAACCTTGCCATAAATCAAATAGCCTACAATTAAGGCTAAAAAAGATAAAATAAACCACATGTACCCAGGCATGACATGCTCCTTATTAGATAATTTTTGACAATTCTATCTAAAGCTTTGTATTTTGTTAAAACTATAAAAAATGCTGCTAAGTTTTGGTGAAAATGCTTCTTTTAGGTGAATTTATGGAGTAAAGAAAGCATAAAACCGCTAAATTCTAGTTTTAGCGGCTTTAAAATTTACAAACACTCAATAGCTTGCTTTAGAAGTTTACGTCCAAAGGTTGACATTATTGATTCTGGGTGGAATTGAAAACCTAGAACTTTGTATTTTTGAGAGTATAAAGACATCACCATTCCGTCATACTTTGCAAGAACCTCAACATCTTGTGGAAGATCGGTTACAACTAAAGAATGGTAACGCGCAAGTTTTAATGGGTTAGGTAAGTCTTTAAAGCAAAGCTTTTCACAGTGCTCAACCATGGAGCTCTTACCATGGATAATCACCGGTGCGTGCTCGACATTGCCGCCTAGTACTTGACCTAATGCTTGATGACCTAAACAGATACCTAACATTGGGTACTTACCTAAATTGTCCTTGATAATTGGTAAAAGGTTGTTAGCATCCTTTGGAGCTGATGGTCCTGGGGATAACATGATAATTACCTTGTCGCCCTTTGCCTTGTACTCATCGGCAATCTTTGAGATTAAATCAACATCAGTGTCATTTCTGTAAACTAGAACATTGTTACCTAAAACCTTAAGCTCATCTACTAAGTTGTAGGTAAAAGAGTCAAAGTTATCAATAAAAATAATTGTGTTAGCCATATTATTTAGCCTCTTTAGCTAGAGCAAGCGCAGTTAGCACTGATCTTGCTTTGTTAACAGTCTCTTGGCACTCTGCTTTAATATCAGAATCAAATACTACACCACAACCTGCTTGTACATAAGCGGTGTCATCTTTAACGAAAGCTGATCTAATTGCAATACAAGAGTCAAATGAACCATCATTTGAAAGTTTAGCAATTACGCCTCCATAAGAACCGCGCTTTTTACCTTCGTACTTATAGATGATCTCGTGAGCCTTAATTTTCGGAGCGCCTGATAAAGTACCCATGTTCATACATGCTTGGTATGCATGAAGTGCATCTAAGTCATCTTGCAAAGTACCATGCACATCAGATACTAAGTGCATAACAGATTGATACTTATCAATATGAAGCATGTTATCTACATAACGGGTACCAGTTTTTGAAATACGGGCAATATCGTTACGAGCTAAATCAACTAGCATTAAATGCTCAGCAACCTCCTTCTTATCGGTTCTAAGTTCAAGCTCAATACGTGAATCAAGCTCTTTATCAATAGTACCGTCTTCTTTTACGCCACGAGCACGGGTACCTGCAATTGGGCTAATTGAAACTTGGCGATTGCTTGCCTCAAAACGTACTGCAAACTCAGGACTTGCTCCAAAGATAGTAAACTTTGGATCTTTGATGTAGTACATGTAAGGGCTTGGATTTAATTTCTTTAGATAAGAGTATGCTAAAAGCGGATCTTTACATTCGTAGCTAAAAGTACGGCTTGGCACAACTTGGAAAGCGTCACCATCGATAATGTGTTGTTTTACTTTAGCAACAATTGCTCCAAACTCATCATCAGATAAATCAGGTGTAATCTCCGGTTTTACATCTAAATGGAGTTTTAAGGTATCCTCACTTTCAAAACCATCGATTTTATCTCTTAGCTCTAAGGCAGCAAAGGCTGTTTCTTTGTAAGCACTTTCATCAAAGATATATGCATTTACTACGGTATTTTGATGAACGTGATTTGAAATAATTGAAACATCGAAAACATAGAAGCCATAATCAGAGCAGGGGTTCTTGCCCTTAGGTACATCGCCTATGTACTCAAAGTTGTTGATAAAGTCAAAAGCAATTAAACCACCAATGAAGATATCTTTACAATCTTTAATAAGTGACTGCAGCTCACGCATTACAGTCATAGGACCTTTCGCCTTTAAACGAGTTGCCTCATCTAAGTTCTTATCAGGGCGAGTGTACTGAATAGAGAACTCATCACCATTTAAGTTTACCTTAAGCTCATTTGCTAGCTTTTTAGCAAGACCTAAACCATTGTTATTTAGCGCTTTAACTGTAACTTTTAAATCGTCACAGTAAACTTTTAAGGCTGCTGAAACACCAATAATACTTTGCACACCGCTTTTATCTACAATTTCAGCAGACTCTAAAAGCACTGTATTGTCTACATGGCAATAGTCCTTATAGAAAAGGTGAGCGTCCTTTAGATATTTAGTTTGAAAGTTAATTGACTTCATAATTAGCTCTTTAAAAAATTAAAAATAAAACTGTAGAAAATAAAAAAGCCCGCAATCTGCGGGCCTTCTTACAAATACAACACAACAACCCGCAGTTAAGCAGGGCGCCACCAAGAAGCAATTGCATTGATATTTGTAAACATATATAAAACCTTTTGTAAGAATTTTCTAAACTCTGTGTATTATGTTAGATCAATTCTTTTTTTGCTGACAATGATTTTTATGAATTTTAATAAAAAAAGTGTGAGATTGCACCAAAATTAGGCAAAATTTAACTCAAAAATTGAAGTTAAAAGTAGGTAATTAAAGAATTAAGTTAAACAAATGCCCACCAAAAGTGGGCATTATATAAGAATTCTAGTATAGATTAGAACTCAGCGTTGTGAGGTGTACGTGGGAATGGGATTGCATCACGAACGTTACCTACACCTGTGATGTACACAATTAGACGCTCAAAGCCTAAACCAAAGCCTGAGTGAGGTACTGAGCCGTAACGACGTAGATCACGGTACCACCAGTATGCATCTTTATTTAGTCCAAGCTCATCCATACGCTTGTCTAACTTCTCTAAGCTCTCTTCACGCTGTGAACCACCGATGATCTCACCAATGCCTGGAGCTAAAACATCCATTGCAGCTACAGTCTTTCCATCATCGTTTTGCTTCATGTAGAAAGCTTTAATATCTTTTGGATAGTTCTTAACAACTACAGGAGCCTTAAAGTGCTCTTCTGCTAGATATCTCTCGTGCTCTGACTGAAGATCGATACCCCACTCAACAGGGTACTCAAACTTCTTAGTAGCCTTCTTTAAGATCTCAATTGCATCGGTGTAATCAACCTTAGCAAAATCAGAGTTGATAAAGTGCTCAAGACGAGTAATTGCATCCTTATCTACACGCTCTGCGATGAACTTCATATCATCAGCACGCTCTGCTAGAACGGTTCTAAATACGTGCTTTAATAAGCGCTCTGCAGTATCAGCACAGCCATCTAAGTCAGTAAATGCCATCTCAGGCTCTACCATCCAGAACTCTGCTAAGTGACGGGTAGTATTTGAGTTTTCAGCGCGGAAAGTTGGTCCAAAGGTGTAAACCTTAGAAAATGCGCTTGCGTAAGTTTCAACGTTTAACTGGCCTGATACAGTCATGTAAGCGTGCTTGCCAAAGAAATCTTGAGAGAAATCTGCCTTGCCATCATCAGTCTTTGGAATGTTGTTTAAATCAAAGTTGGTGATGGTGAACATCTCACCTGCGCCTTCACAGTCAGATGCGGTGATAAGTGGAGTTGCTACCCACATAAAACCGTTTTGCTGGAAGAATGAGTGAATTGCATATGCGCAAGTGTTACGAATACGCATTACAGCACCCATTAAGTTAGTACGTGGACGTAAGTGAGCATACTCACGTAAGTACTCAACACTGTGACGCTTAGCTGACATTGGGTAGGTATCAGGATCTTCAACAAAACCTGTTACAAATACTTTATCTGCTACAACTTCAAAAGCCTGACCTTGGCCTTGAGATGCCTGTAAGGTACCGTCTACTACAACTGAGCAACCTGTAGTTAACTTTAAAACATCTTTTTCATAATTGTCTAAGGTATTAGGTGCAATAACCTGAACATTATCAAAGCCTGAACCATCGTTTACAGCTAAGAATGAAAAACCTGCTTTTGAATCACGACGAGTGCGGATCCAACCTGCTAGGGTGACTTTGCCACCTACTGAAATCTTACCTGATAAGATCTCTTTTGTACTTGATAGACTCATGTTTAATCCTAATTGCTATTAGTTTGTCTTCATTGAATTTAATTGTGATTGATCTAAATGGCCAAGTTTTACCTTAACTAAGAACTGACCACGTGGATGCTTAGAATCTTTATTAACTAATAAAGCAGGAAGCTTCTTAGTTTTATTATCTTCTAAAAATCTTTTTAGCTCATGACCTACGCTTTCACCTGCAAAGCGGCTCTCAATAGGTAGGGTAGTGCCATCTGGCATGTTTAGCATACCTTCAACAATGGTAATGCCGTGAGTTGGAACGATATTTTCAACTTTAGCTGTGGTATGCACGCCGGTATTTTGAGCAATACGAGTTTGAGCGAAGATCCAAAAGCTCTTTAAAGCCAAAATACCAAATAAAATTGCAAAGAAAATTTGCATATATGGCTTTTCGCCAGCTTCTAGAACTTTAAATATTAAAATAATGCCCACACCAGTTACAAATGAGTAAATGATGCCAAATATCAATTGCACAACTGCAATTCTTGGCTCAAAAGAATTTTTACGATAGTCTGCATTAGTTAGACCATTAGTATTAGTTGTTTGAGTCATGAATGATTCCTTCATAAGTTGCAGTGGTGTTAAATGCTGCATCTGGATCTTGTAAATCATCTTCTACAAGTAAAGATACAGTGGCTTTAGCTTGAACCTGTAACATTGGAGTGTTCTTTAAACTTTCTCTAGCTACATTGTGAGTTAAGTTAGCTGGAACAAAGACCTTAAAACTATTAGTAACACGATTTGGTAATGGTTTTACATCGTCATTTTCGTAGCTAGCTGCTTTTTTGCCGTTGATAGCAACATCAATTTTAACAACTTCAATTGGCATTACATCACTTGAGTTGTGATGAGCTGTATATTCAACTAAAAAGCCTTCAACATTGTTTTGATTTGCAAAGCTTACAGATTGAATATTAACTTCCATTTTACGTGCAGCATCTGGTAGTGATTGACATGCTGTAGTTGCAGCTGCTAATAAAGCTGCAATAGAGAAAACTAACTTTTTCATATTAAGTCTTAACTTATAGTTACTAATTTTGAAAATTAACTGTCTATTCTACAACGAAGAGCGCGCATAGACAACTAGACAAGGCTTAGAGCTTAGGAAAAGAAAAAAGGTAAGCTCTTTTGAACTTACCTTTTTGCAAAATAGAAGTGAATTACTACTTTTTACCAATAAATTTAGCTTTTAAAGGCAGAGCAATTAAAAATAGAACAATTACGGTAAAAGCAATTAATCCTAAAATCTCAGCTTTTGATGAAAAAACCAGTGCTAACTGAGGCAAGAGGATCAGTACTTCCACCTAGAGACATTGAAATTACAATCATAACCGCAATTAAAACACCAACTAAGCTTTCTCCTACAATAAGGTGAGCTCTTAATGCCTCAAATTTGACATATTGATGTCCTTTAAAATTGCTTATAGCTATGGTTAATCTAAAAACTAAAATTTTCTAAAATCGCGGCGCATTTTAGCAAAAATTTAGGGCGATGATAGTATTTTTGTAAGCTTGTACAAATATTCTTTGTATCTTACAAACAAGCATCTATAAAGCTTTTAAAGATGGTTTTTGAAGACTTCTCAACTTCAAAATTGTACTCAGGGTGCCATTGCACACCTAAAATGTACTTGTAGTTATTAGCTTTAATGCCTTCTACAAGACCATCTTCACTGATAGCTTCAACTTCAAGATTTTGACCAAGCTTTTTAATTGCTTGATGGTGAATTGAGTTAACTAGCAGTAAGTCGGTGCCTAAAAGCAAATTTAGATAAGAGCCATTAGATAGACTTACTTTATGACATGGATTTAGATATGGCTTTTCTTGATGATGGGAAAAGTTTGAGGGATGCTCTGTAGGTAAATCTTGATATAAAGTACCTCCGAAAAACACATTTAAGATTTGAATACCACGGCAGATGCCTAAAATAGGTAGATCTTTAGAGGTAGCATAATCAAAAACAGTTTTAGTTAGATTATCAAGAGTTGGTAGTAGATCAACGCTGTTTTTATCGCTCTCTCCATAAAGGGAAGGGCATACGTCTTGACCTCCTGTAAACAAAAAGCCATCGCAGAGCTTACATACTTTTAAAAGGATCTTTGAATTATCTGTATAGGGCAGAATTAAAGGTGTGCCACCAGCTTCCTCAATACCTTTGAGATACCCTGGTAGCATCCAAACACTTTGTTTATCTGTATCAAATAAAGGAAGTACTCCTATAATTGGACTTTTCACTTTTTTTAGACCTCTAATTTTGCACTAAGTTAATTGTACTAAAGTGCCTTGCAAGCTCTTAATAAAGATTATATTTGCTAAAAATTAGAGCATGATGGATGTTTTTAAAGCACTAACTATTACAAAATAGTGCAATAGATAGAAAGAGGTATTGGTGATGAATTTTAGAAAATGCGCTGTAAGCTTAAGTCTTTTAGTGTCAGTCCTTGCGCTTAATGCCTGTCAAAGTAAAGCTGATAGGGCATGCAATAACATAACCGCTCATGAGTGCTATCAATTAAGTGCCAACACGCAAAATCCTCAAGATAAGTTAAAAGTAATGGATAAAGCTTGCTCACTTGGAGAGGGTAGAGCATGCCAAGAAATGGCAATTGGCTTTAAAGAAGGGGATACCTATCTAAATCAAGCTCAAGATCATGATAAATATCTTTTGTTCCTTGAAAAAGGATGTGGTCTTAATTTTGGTCAAAGTTGCTTAGATTTAGGACATGAAACCTTAGCCAAGGATGTTAATAAGTCACTTAGCTTATACAAAAAGGCGGTAGTAAGTGGCAGTATTGGAGGTTATAAAACAGTTATTGAAAGTTTACACCATTACCTAAAAGAGCAAAAAACAGCCTCAAATTTCAGTAAAACTACAAAATATTGTCTTCAAACATTTAAAAAACTGCCAAAAATCACCTCTTAAGTGCACTAAATAGCAAGGCTTGACACAGTCTAAAAGCGATCTACCATGTGTGGTACAAAATAATATTAACCACACAGGTACATAAAATGTCATCATTTTTAAGATCATTGGCTGCTGTCAGCGCCTTTTTTAGCAAGACCTTTGCTATTTGGGTAATTATCTTTGCACTAATCTCTTACTACTACCCTGAAGGCTTTAAGTTCTTACTACCTTATGTTGCAATTTTATTAGGTGTTGTAATGTTCGGTATGGGCTTAACCTTATCACTACACGACTTCTCTGAGGTCTTTAAGCGCCCTGTACAAGTGCTTATCGGTATTGTAGGTCAGTTTATTTTAATGCCTGCTATTGCTTACGCTTTAGCTTTATCATTTAACTTAGAGCCAGCCATTGCCGCAGGTGTAATGTTAGTAGGTTGCTGCCCTGGTGGTACCTCTTCAAATGTAATGTCATTCTTAGGTAAAGGTGATGTTCCTCTATCTGTTACCATCACAGCTTGCACTACAGTGTTAGCTCCAGTTGTAACTCCAGCATTATTCTATGTTGCAGCTAAACAGTGGATTGATATTGATCCTTTAGTTATGTTCTTCTCAATTGTAAAGATTGTAATTCTACCAATTGTAGGCGGTGTAATTATCAATGCTTTATTTAGAAGTACTGTCCAAAAGGTTGTGCTTGCTCTTCCATTAGTTTCAGTTGTCGCAATTATTGCAATTGTAACCGCCGTTGTTGCAGCAAGTGCTCAAAGAATTGCCGAAACAGGTCTTTTAATTTTTGTAGTTGTAGCTCTACATAACTGCATCGGCTATGCTTTAGGATATCTATTAGGTGTTGTTTTCAAGATGAAGACACAGCAGAAGAAGACCTTAGCAATCGAGATTGGTATGCAAAACTCTGGTCTTGCCGCATCATTAGCTGCAGGCCTTGCTGCTAAATCATTAATTGATCCTATTGCAGCTGTTCCTGGCGCAGTATTCTCTGTTTGGCACAATATTTCAGGCCCAGTTTTAGCTACCTTCTTTGCTAACATTAAAAATACTGACAATGAAGAAGACGAAATAAAGTAATCTTTAGAAATTAGGTATGAAAAAAGCAGGTCATCATTTGAGAGCCTGCTTTTTTTATTGGTGATTTAAATGTTAACAAAAATGATTATTTAAGACCTGCTTGAATCTTTTGAACCGCAAGATAGTAGATATTAGCTAAGCTTGCCTCAGTGGTGGTCTTATATAAAGTCTTAGTATCAGTTAAAACTTTACGAGTTTGTGTGTTCTTTAAGTTAACTCTCTTTTGACCATCAGCAGTTTGTATATATAAATCTACATTGATTTGTGCTTTGATATCATCATTCATGTTCTTAAGGCCTGCGTAAGTCCAGAACTGATTTACGCTTACTGCAACTACCATAGCATCCTCAGTTGAGGCATTCTTATCAAAGATCACGTTGTAGCCAGAATCAGAGAAAGCCTGAATAATAATACCTCTTACAACAGAGGCTACAGTCTTACCTTCAGGGAGTAATAAAGCACCGCTTTGCTCATTTAAAGCATTCTTTAAACGTGCATAAGCACGAGCTTTGTATTCAGGAGATAAGATCTTGCCAGATGGAAGATCTGGTCTTTGCTCGCTACCTATGAACTGACGGTTATCAGTTACAGCTGCAATTACCACCTTAGGTCCTTGTGAGTTTTGATTTACAACGGTAGTAGGTGTAGCTAGATCAACAGAATATTCACCAGATGAACAAGCACATAGTGCAAAAGTAGATACAGCAAAAGCTGCCATTAGTTTTAATAATTTCATATCGCCTCCAAAGATGAGGCAATTCTACTCTTATTTTCTTAGAAAAGACTTATTTTGTTGTAATGTCTTAATTTTGCACTGTCTTTTTGCTTGATAGAAACTAATGCAATTAGTAATGAGGAGGTGGTACCTCATCTTTTTGTGCACGGGTTGCGTAAGGATCGCCTACTTTTGAATATAAAACTTTAAACTGTCTTTCAAGTCTATCAAGTTTATCGTAAACGTCATTGAGCTCTTTAGCTTGGCTATCTACTTGATCTTCAAGCCAGGCAATTTTCTCTTCTAAGGCAATTAACTTCTCGTTATCTGTCATAAATCCAACTTTGATTATTCGTGCATTTGAAAACTTTGACCATTATAATGATGAAAACGTAATTTTGATAAGGATTTTTTATGTCAGCTACCGAGCTTGTAGACATTGTTAATGAAAACAATGAAGTAATTAAAACTGTAACTAGACGAGAGATGCGTCAAGAGCAGTTACCACACCGTGCATCATACATTGCGGTGATGGATAGACAAAATAAGTTTTTAGTTGAGATTAGAACTTTATGTAAGGATTATTCACCAGGTACTTTTGATGCTGTCGTAGGTGGTGTGATGCAACATGGTGAAGTGTTTGTAGAGGCTGCTAAACGTGAGTTATTAGAAGAGGTTGGTATCAATGCTGATGATAAAAATAATGAGTTTTATCCATTAGGTACCTTACGTATTGATGGTAAAACAGACAATCATTTCTTCTATGGCTACTTATATTTATGTGTCGCCGATGCAATTACCGTGCGTCAGCAAGAAGAAGTCTCTGGTGTGATGTTTATTGAAGAAAGTGAAGTTTTACGTCTTCAAGATAATTGTAACTATGACTCTGTAGTTGCATTTAAAGAGATCTTAAAAAGAGCGCGTGAAGGTAAGATTTTAAAGTAGGATTAGACTATATTTGCCACCTGAAAACAGGTGGTAAATACATTACAGCCAACCTTTTTTCTTGAAGAAAAGATAGGTGACAGCTGCTGATAAGATCATAAGACCTATAGCAAATGGGTAGCCCCAATACCACTCAATCTCAGGCATAAACTTAAAGTTCATACCGTAAACAGATGCAATCCAAGTAGGAGGCATGAACACAACAGCAGCCACTGAGAAGATCTTAATAATGGAGTTTTGCTTTTGATTGGTATAACCCATTGATGCTTCTAGCTGGAAGTTAATCTTATTAGAAATAAATGAGGTGTGAGGCAAAATAGACTCAATATCGGTTAGAACCTCATCTAAGATACGACTTTGTCTTTCATCAATAGAACTTTCAAAAGTCTTTCTAATAAATCTTAAAGCACGACGAGTATCGTGAAGAGCTTGCAGGATTTGTGAGTTCAATTCCTCTTGATTGACAAGCTCTTCTAGAGTCTCATCTACATGGGTATCATCAGTTATCTGATCTGATGTTTCTTCCAAGGTGCTGTAAGCATCCTCAATCAAATCAGATAACTGATCAACCTTTAGATCTTGAAGTTTTAAAAGAATATCTAAAGCTGATCTAATCTCAACTTTGTTATGTCTTATATAGTAACGAAGTAGACGCACAATAGAGATGTCATCTTCCCTAAAGGAGATCAACAAGTTTTTACGCATGGTAAAAGACATGTTCACACCACGGGTCTCAGTAGATAGACGCTGAGGGAATAAAGATAAGATATGTACGCCGTCAGGACCTACTCTAAAACGAGATGATGACTCAATGTCGTCCATCTCGTCCTCTTCAGGAACATCTTCGACAAATAAGGTTTCAAGCCATGAACGCTCTTCTTTATCTGGCTGATTAACATCTAGCCAAATCACATCAGAAGGGAGAGGCTCTTTTGGGGTAATTTGGATGATAGATAAGCTATCATCATCTTTTAAAAGACATGCTGAAATCATGGTTTTCTCCAATTTATACAGCTTAAAGCTGTTTCATTGCTAAGTGCACCATGGCATGAGGCTTATTCGTTGCCTAACTAACCAATTTTTGCATGCGTATTTTTTCACAATTTGAGTGAATTTGCCACACCCAAAAGTTAAATTTTCGTTAAAAATGGTTAAGAAATTTTTAAGATTTTGATCTTGCTATTCTTCAAGCTCAAAGGTACGCCAATAAGCACCAAATTCTGGCAAGATGTGCTCACGTAGAAGTTCAACCACGC
>ONCS01000083.1 GCA_900316375.1 uncultured Succinatimonas sp.
ACTAGCTTACAATGCTTAAAACAGTTTACTTTGATGCTCATCACCGCCATAAATGGCAGTGTTTTCGCATCCGGTTAGTGGATAAATTTCTAACACCTGAGCCTAAATGCTCAGCATAACCAATATTTCTAAAAATTTCTGCAATAATTGGATTTTTAGCAATTGGTGTATTATTTTCTGGTGTGATGAATACATGAGCTCTTGCACAACAAGCATTCTCAACAAACATCTTATCTGATTCAATTATAAATCTAGCTCTAAGAGGGCTTGTAAACTCTCTATGGATTAAAGTATTAGCAATCATCTCTCTTAATAAGATCTTGTTAAGACTTATTCTAATGTTATTTTCTAAGCAAAATTTATCATTGGTGTGTTTAAGTCCAAACTGCATTAGCCTTTCATAACTGTCTATCAAATTTACATTTACAACATCTCTGTCGTCATATCTGTCAATGTCGAATTTAGTAAAAATAGCATCTGTAACGTATGCAGGAACAACATTTGCTATTACATCTCGTTTACCAAGTAGCATGATGGCTGCTAGATTAAAGCCTTGTACACCTGTAGTGTAATCAAATGTATAGAGTTGCAAACTTTTTAAAAGAGCAAGATCATCAGAAATATTATCCCAAGGATGATTTCTATCGCCTTTTAAATTATTTTTTGCAAGATTTCTTAAATGTTGGACGTACTCCATGTGCAGATGCTCAGGCTTTACGAAAGGATAAACCCTTTGCTCAGTGTAAATTTTTTGTTTGGTTATATTTATCAAAGCGATGGCTGTTGGATCTAGGAGCACTACATCAGAATCATACTGTCTATCGTAAAATTTCTTTTTATAAGAACACGCAATAGAACCTGTTGGTACAATTACCCTTAATACAGTTTTTCCATAATATTCTATGTCTTCAAAATCTACGCTAACATGAGGCATAAATAAGCTATCGTTGTTACAGCAACTAACTATGTTCTGCTTTAAGCTTTTAAGTTGCTCTCGATTAATACCAACTACAGATTTATTGTCATCTACACCTAGGTAGATATCTCCACCAAACTTATTAGAAAAAGAGCAAACAGTTTCAAAAAAGTCTTGCGCAACTTGATTAGAGCATTTCTTAAACTCAACTTGAGAATTCTCGCCTTTAGCTAAAACTTTTTCAAATTCTGATAATTCCATGTTGCAATTTCCTTATTTAAACATTTCAATTATAGGATAATGCCACTACTAATCAATTCTAAAGATATCTTTAATCTCATCATTAGATAAGTTTGAAATCCAGTTTTCGCCTACTGATACAGTGAGGTTAGCAAGCTCTTTTTTACTTTCAATCATCGCATCAATCTTCTCTTCAAATGAGTTAGCGCAAATTAGTCTAACCACATTCACATTGTTCTTTTGACCGATACGATATGCTCTGTCTGTTGCCTGATTTTCAACAGCTGGGTTCCACCATAAATCATAGTGAATTACAGTACTTGCTGCAGTTAAGTTCAAGCCAGTACCGGCTGCTTTTAATGACAAGATTAAGATCTTAGACTCTTTGGTGTTTTGGAATCTATCAACAATCTCTTGGCGCTTTTTAACCGATAACTTACCTTGGATAAAGTCAGCTTTTAAATTGAACTCTTTTTGTAGCCACTCTTGAATAAGTTCACCTGTAGTTGCAAATTGTGTAAAGACCAGAGTCTTGCGATTTGCATCTAATTGCTCACGTAAGATATCGATTAACATCTGACCTTTACCTGAGAGCTCAACTCCATGATCTTCTTTTTTAGCATAGCAACAAGGTGCATTGCAGATCTGCTTTAAGCCAGTTAAAAGTTTTAAGATAACAGCTTGGCGCTTAATGTTAAAATCCTCACCATCAGCTTTTGCTAGCTCTTCTAACTGTTTATCAACTAAGGCAGAGTATAAAGCCTTTTGCTCTGTGGTTAAATCACAGTAGCGGTTTGAAGTTAGTTTTTCTGGAAGATCATCGATGATGCTCTTATCAGATTTTAAGCGGCGCATGATAAATGGAGCTGTAAGTTTACCAAAGGCTTTAATTGCCTTTTCATCATGGTTGCGCTCAATTGGGGATGCAAACTCTTTAGCAAAGCCCTTAGCGGTACCTAAAAGACCTTTATTTACAAAGTCCATAATTGAATAGTATTCTAAAAGTCTGTTTTCAACTGGGGTACCAGACATCGCAATAAAGCTAGTTGACTCAAGTTTTACTAAGGCTTTGCGTACAGCTGTATCTAAGTTTTTAATTGCCTGAGCTTCATCGATGACGATAATCCGGTAACTTAGTTTTTTAAAGCTGTTGATATCTGATCTTAACTTGCCATAAGTGGTGATAATTAAGTCAGACTCACCTTCTTTTGGAAGCTGTGCTTTTGGTCCATAGAAAACAGAGTACTTAAGTTTTGGCGCAAACTTATTAAGCTCGTGTTGCCAGTTAATAATTAAAGACGCAGGAACTACGATAAGACCAGGCTTTTCTTCAAAAGCTTTTTCAAGACGGAGTTTTTCTAAAGTAGTAATTACCTGTAAGGTTTTACCTAAGCCCATGTCATCAGCGATAATCGAACCAATACCGACTTTGGTATTTTGCAGCATCCAGTTATAGCCACGCACCTGGTAGTCACGAAGTTTAGCTTTAATGGTCTTAGGCACAGCTTCATTTCTAGTTTTAAAGATATTCTCAAAGAGCTCTTCTAAGTCTTTATCAACTACCACCTCGTCATCATCAATCACACCTGATAAGGCAGCAGTTAACAAGCGACTTTTGGCAATGCCCTTTTCCTCATATTTATCTTTTTGCTTTAACAGAGCATTTAAATCATTACTATCAAAGCTTACATATGAGTCTTTAAAACGTACCAGTTCACCTACGTGAGCCTGCAAATAATCAAAATCCTCTTGAGATAATGAGGTGTCTCCTATACAAAGCTCGACACGACTTTCTAAAATTGAGCCTAAATCAAAGAAACTTTGTTTTTTAACTTTGCCTTTAGTACTTACTTTAATGCGTACTTTTGGCTTTAGCAGTTTGTGCATAGAACGAGGAATTACCAAGTTCACTCCACAAAGTTTTAACACAGGAAGGGAGCGCACAAGAACATCTTTTAACTCATACATGTTAACGTAAGTTAGAGTTAACTTTTGCTCTACAATCTCTTTAATACTAGGTAAGAATCGAGATAAAAGTGAGGTGATCTTCATATATGAAAGGCTATCTTTTTCTTTTTTGATAGCTTTCACATAATCTATAAAGTTCTCATCTTCATCTAAAAAGCCAAAGGATAATAAGGTGTTGTTATTATCATAGCGCTGTGATCTACGGGCACTTTGACGATTTAGTTTTAAAAGGACTAAATCTTTGATGTTATCAGGGTAATCACCGTCTGCTATTTCATCATCAGTAACTTCTGAAATTCTAATAGATGGCTTGACCTCACCAAAGGTGACGTTAAAGGCGCCAAAGTAATTTTCAAGTGATCTAACAGTACCTTTATCCTCAATATGTAAGCCTTTTTTAGCTACAGCTAAACGAGCTATCCAACCATCATTACCATCTAAGTAATGATCTTCATCGGCGGTACTTATCATAGAAGTTAGATAACCACTTAAGATAGCAAGACCTAGTAAGTAGTCATCAATTTTCTTATCAATTGTGAAAAAGCCCTTGTATTTAAGATTTAAGGTATGTCCTACATCTTCAACTAATTGCTTAATTACAGGCAAATTGACGGCAGGAATATAGCGCACGCAATAACCATCATCACGGGATTGATAGAATTGAGGAATTACAGCGTTGTTGATAATTAACTTTGATGATAAAAACCACAAACGATAAAAAACTTCATCGTTTATAGAGAGTTTTTCAAGTTGGCGTGAGCTTAAGGTTGATTCAAAGGCATCACAAACATTTAAATCATCACGCAAGAAGAGGGTACGAGCTTCGTTATCAATTTCAAAGCAAGGCTTATCACCATCTTCTTGATGTTTTTCTACATAATCATCAATATCTACTTTGCCTACAGTTTTAGAGTTGATGATTTTGCCTTGGTATTTAGCTGCAGCTTTATATGATAAAGCAATCAGTTCTTTTAAAGAGCCGTGAACGAAACCAGCTGGACTTTCATCTAGTAAAGATAAGATGGAGTCGGTTAGATTTGGAATTTTACTAAAAGATAATTCCTCAATTGATTTACACTCAAAATCCTCTTCTCTTGAGATTGAATTTTTCTCTTTAGCTTTTGGTGCTTTGAGTAAATCTTTGGCAGTTAAAACCTTTACTTCATCTTCTTTTGGCAGTTCTACACCTTGTCTTTTCAAGGAGTCAATTAAATCGATACCGTGGAGTTTAAATATAATAAAAGGATCTTTATCAATTTCTTTACTTACGATATATACAAGCGCTGCTAAGTGTTTGCAAGGAACAGCAAAGTCAGGGCAAGAGCACTTCATCTTAATGTCATGGAAGGTTCTTGGGAAAAGGTTAATACCTAAATCATTGCAGATTGTAAGTAAGCTTGGATCAAGGCGGTTATTAGCAAGCTCAACTAACAAGAATGGAGATTTAGCAATAGCATCTAATAAGGCACTGACCTTTTTTAAAGGAATTGGTTCAAAGCCTAAAGTTACTTTATAGAAAGGAGCATAGTGACCTTCAACTTTAGCTTTAATGGAATTTAAAATTCTAATTACATCAAAAACTTTGCCAGTGTTTGCATAAGTTTTACCACGTGGAATACGATTAGCTAAGTCGATACCAGTTAATGCTTTAAGCCACTCATTTCCCCACCAAGTGGTGCCATATTGTACTCTTGCCATAATTTTGCCTTAATCAAAAAAAATATAGCTAATTATATTAGAGTTAAGGCAAATTTTCTTAAAGGAGCGCAAATTTGCAGGAATTATTTGGGTTCTACTTAACTTTCTCTTTTAACTTCTTTAAAGACTAGATAACAATCTTTGCCACAGAAAGATAATCCAGCGCAAATAATAGATTGGACTTTGATTTTTCTTGCAAAAACGCCTTCATCATATTTCTTATCGAAGATCTGATTTAAACCAACTAAGGCTGTTTCTTCAAGTTTTTCCCTCGATTTGCAAACTTTAAGTTCAAGGATCACGGATTGCTGATTATTCTTAGTGATGACAACATCAGCACATCCAAATCCTGTCTCATATGATGGATCGTAGGTGTAGATGTCATTGTTAGCATAATCAACAAACATGCCATTTAAGAAAGACTGGTAGTAAGCTTCTTTATCAACGTTTCTGCCAAACTCTTTATAGCTTGTTGCAACAATTAAGGTATTACTTAAAATCTTTCTGCAAACAGAGTCATTACCATCAAAAAGAGCATCTAAAAGCTTGGTTCTAGTGTTGGAATATGAGACATTACCTTTAGAGAAAGTCCAAGTCTCAAGATCTTTAAAGGTATCGTAGACACAAGCATTAGGAATTTTAAGTTCGATTTCTTTACTGTGCTTATAGGAATTAACTAAAGTTAGATAGCCGGTTGAATAAAGCATTGTCCAAAAGTAATTAGGATTGTACTTTTCGTTAACATCATTGAAACTAATGCTTTCATCAATCTTTTTACATATAGTTTCGTGATTAACAAGCTTTGCTATATCTTCAGAAAACTCATGTGGAGCTTTGTCGTAAATATCTCTTAAAATGTCAAAACTTCCAGAGTTTTTCCAATAAGGCCAAGGTTCTTTAGTATTATCTACAATTAAATCTGATATGTAATTTAAAACATCCCAAGGACAGTAAATATCTTTGTTGCCGATACGATAGCCATCATACCAGTGCTTAAAGATATCCTTCTTGTCAGTTAGGTCATAGTATGACAGTAAGTCATCAACTTCTTGTTCTGTAAAACCACATAAATCAGGAACATCACCATTAGATAAAGAGCTTACAGTAAAATTATTAAAACCTGTAAAGATGCTTTCTTTTGAAATCTTTAGACAACCTGTAATAAAAGCTTTAGTTACAAAATCGCCATCCTTTAATGCATTGCCAAGAAGAGATGCAAAGAACTTTCTAAAATTGTCGTAATAATCTTCTCTATAGCACTTAGCTAAAGGCACATCATATTCATCAATTAAAACAATGGGCATGACGCCAAAGTGATCATTGATGATTTTGCATATATCATTTAAAGCGGTTGGAAATTCTTCAATGGAGAAGTTATTTTTATCAAGATCAACAATTGCTTTGTATTTCTTTTGTTCACTTTCATCAAGTTTAAAAGACTTAATGAATTTGAGTTTTTCAACTGCTTCTTTAACTTTTAAAGCAACTTGAAAGCAAGAGTCCTCATAAGTGTTAAGTTTTGACTCTGTTTCTTTAAAAGAAATAAGAACAGTTGGATACTTGCCCATGAATTCTTGGCAAAACTCTGTCTCTTTTAGGACTGCGGTATCTTTAAATAATTCAAGATGAGAGCTTAAATCTTCAGGATTTTGATAATTAGGACTTAAAAAAGCCTCTAAAGAAGATAAGAACAGGCTTTTACCAAAACGTCTAGGTCTAGTAAAAAGCTGAACCTGACAGAGACCTTTTTCAATTGAGTCTAGTAGGACTTTAAAATATGAAGTCTTATCCACATAATATCCATTACGTAGTCTTAGCTTTTTAAAATTGCTAACGCCATTAGGCACTTTAAGTTTCATAAATAAGTCCATTTTAAATGTTATCTATAATCTCTACATTACAACAATTTAATCTAATTTCAAAAGAAATTTTTGCTCTTATTTGAAAAGAGATAGATAAGTCAAAAGTTAGATTTAAGGTTTTCGATATCTACAAATCTAGACTATTTTGATTTAACAAGAAATCAAACAAATTGATAATTAAAATTCCCTTTTCATTGTGGTAAAGCTTAATGTCATCTTTAACCACGATGATCTTTTTAAAATAGTCATCGATATTAACAAGTGAATTTTGTTCTTGCTCCATCTTCTCAAGATTTGGAATTGATAGAGCTGATTGAATGTAATAGCGGTTGTTACCAGTGTTGCACACAAAATCAACTTCTAAGAACTTTTTAACATAGTTGCCAGATTCATTTTTCTGGTATTTTTCAACTAAGCCGACATCAACTTTATAACCTCTAATTAAAAGCTCATTGTAGATAATGTTCTCCATGATGTGAGTTTCTTCAAGTTGACTGTAGTTAAGTCTAGCGTTTCTAAGGCCCATATCTACAAAGTAATACTTAAAAGGGCTGCCTATATACTTTTTACCTTTAATATCAAAACGCTTAGCTTTGCTGATAATGAAGCTGTCTAAGAAGTAATCAATGTATTGAGAGATAGTGACTTCGTTGGTATTGATACCTTTTGATTTAAAAGTATTAGCTAGTTTATTAGGGTTGTTTAATGAGCCAATGTTTGATGATAAAACATCAAGCAAAGTTGACATTACGCTGTCCCCTTTGAGCTTGTGCCTCTCTACTATGTCTTTTAGATACACAAAGTTGCAGTGATCTGCTAGATAGCTAATTTTATCTTTTGGATCTGTTATGGTAAGTACATGTGGCATACCACCGTAATAGTAGTAATCTTTCCATGCCTCTCGTACATCACCTTGATAGACACTTACAAACTCAGAAAATGACAAAGGATAAACTTGAACTATATCGCCTCTACCTCTAAATTCCGTGATGACATCAGATGATAAGAACTTAGAATTTGAGCCAGTTACATAGATGTCGATGTTGTCTTTTTTAACAAAGCTAGTTAGAACCTGCTCAAA
This sequence comes from uncultured Succinatimonas sp., assembly GCA_900316375.1. GTDB lineage: Bacteria > Pseudomonadota > Gammaproteobacteria > Enterobacterales > Succinivibrionaceae > Succinivibrio. The sequence continues at coordinate 7,766 of ONCS01000083.1, forward strand.
GTCTAGGCAATTTTGAATTTCATCAATTAATAAATACCATTGCTGACTGTCATCAATTCTTGATTTGATGTACTCAAAAAGTGCCATTTTATCTCTTAGCGCAACATACTCAAGATCTTCTAAATCAATGGTAATGATCTTCTCTTTAGGCACTCCTACTGAGATTAAATACCTGTAGAATATATTAAACAGAAGATAAGACTTACCACAGCGACGAATACCAGTAACCACCTTGATAAGGCCATTGTGCATGCGTGAGATAAGTTTATTTAAGTAGAAATCTCTTTTAATTTCAAGTTTTGCCATAATTACTTAATTTAGATTTTTATAAAGTCTTTATATTTTTTCTAATTTGAATATAGGTCATGAATTAGCTATTGTCAATTTAGATTTTTATAAAGTAATTATATTTTTCCAAATAGAAAGCAAGAATGGACAAAACAATGAGCTAAATTAGACAAAATCAAAAAGCTAGTTTTCGTTGATTTTATGTAAGGTGAAGTTCTTCTAAAAATGCTTATTTAATCAATGTTACAGCGATTTGTTTTGGACAAATTGGTGAGCAATTTTACTTATTTGAAGACAAAGTAATGAGCAAAAGACAAACTCACAGAGCAAGAAATGATGTTCAAACAGATCTAATTTAGATTTTTATGAGTACTCACATTTTTCCAAATTAAGTTTTTTTTAATTTCTGCAATTTAGATTTTTGTGAGTACTTATATTTTTTCTAATTAGGCTAACTTAAAGATATCTTTAATCTCCTCTGTTGATAACTTAGAGATCCAACTCTCGCCTACTGCAACGGTTAAGTTAGCTAAATCCTTTTTAGCCTCTAGCATGTCATCAATACGCTCTTCAAAGGTGTTAGCACAGATTAAACGTACCACGTTAACATTGTGAGTCTGACCAATACGATAGGCTCTGTCTGTTGCTTGATTTTCAACAGCTGGGTTCCACCATAAATCATAGTGAATGACGGTACTTGCAGCTGTAAGGTTTAAACCGACACCAGCTGCTTTTAGAGATAAGACTAAGACCTTAGTTTCATCATCATTTTGGAACTTATCTACCATCTCTTGGCGTTTTTTAACATTTAAGTCGCCTTTGATAAAGTCTGCTGTAATGTTGAGTTTTTCTTTAAGCCACTTTTGAATAAGCTCACCAGTAGTTACAAACTGGGTAAAGATAATTACTTTGTTATCTGCCTCTATTTGAGACTCAACAACATCAATTAACATCTGACCTTTACCAGAGAAATCTACATTGTCATCATAGTCTTTATCGTAGTTTGAAGGGCCATTGCAGATTTGTTTTAGACCTGTAATTAAAGCTAAAACAGCACTTGAGCGTTCAATTGAAGCAGAGGCACTTGATGACTTATCCTCAATTACTGCCATCTGCTCATCTAATAGCTTTTGATACATCGCAGCTTGCTCAACTGTTAAGGAGCAGTAACGATTTGATGTAAGCTTATCTGGCAAATCGTTGATAATGCTCTTATCACTCTTTAAACGTCTTAGGATAAATGGCTTAGTTAGACGGTTAAAGTGTTCAATTGCAAATGGGTCACGTTCTTTTTCAATAGGCTTTGCAAACTCATTATTAAAGCTTGTTGAGGTGCCTAATAGACCTTTATTTACAAAGTCCATAATTGACCAGTACTCTGATAATCTGTTTTCAACAGGAGTGCCAGTCATGGCTACACAGCTTATAGCATCTAACTTACATAAAGCTTTACGAGTATCTGTATCTTTGTTTTTAATTGCCTGTGCTTCATCAATGACAATTAGTCGGTACTTTTTCTTTTTAAACTTAGCAATCTCTGAGCGCATCTTGCCATAGGTGGTTAAAAGAATATCAGGACACTCTTTTGGAAGCTCGGCGTTAGCACCATAGATAACTTCATAAGAAAGTGTAGGAGCAAACTTTTTAAGTTCATGCTGCCAGTTAATTAAAAGTACCGTTGGAACTACCACTAATACAGGTAGTTTTGAGGTAATTTCACCATCATCTTTTAGCTTTTGAATTAGTGATATTACCTGCAAAGTCTTACCTAAGCCCATGTCATCGGCAATAATTGAACCTATGCCAACACGTGCGTTTTGCAGTAGCCAGTTAAAACCACGGACTTGATATTCACGTAAGGTTGCGTTAATTGATGTTGGTACTGCCTCTTGAGTGAACTTAAATAGCTCTTTTAAAACCTTATCTAAGTTCTCGCCAATGTTAACCTCGGTATTCTCATAAGAGCCAGATATAGCTGCACTTAAAAGTTTTAATCCTGTAGGTTGACGCTTATCTATCTTTTCACGACGCTTTAATAAGTCCTGGTATGAGGCTTCAGTCATGTAAACTAGAGAGTCATTAAACTTAACTAAAGTATCTAAGTGACTTGCTAAATACTCAAAGTCCTCATCAGAGATGAATTTATCACCAATAGATAAGTGCCAATCAAACTCAAGTAATTGAGCTAAACTTATAAAGCTATCGCCTGCATTAAAGCTTACGTTACTTGGTAGATTTACAGAAATATTTAAATCAGGGGTGGCAAAACTTTGTAGACTTTCAGGAAGTTCAACTTCAAAACCTATCTTTTTAAGGCAAGGGATCACACGGGTGAAGAAGTCTAGAAGTTGATCCTTGGTTACTGCACCATACTTTAAGCCATAATCATATCCTTTCGACAATTCTTCACATAAACCTTGAACTGTATATCTTACTTTGTCGAAAATATCTTGGTTGTATTGTGTTGTTTGATTAAAGTCAACACGATTACCTTCTGCATCCTTGATTATTACTTCTACAAAAAGATCATCAATGTCTGAGAATTGTTCAATTTTGACGGTATTTTCGTTTTTATCTAAATACTTTTTGTAAACCTCTGACGATCTTCCATCAGCATCTATTGAATTAAAGTAACTTTCTAACAAAGGAGAGTTCTTTTCGTAAACCTTTATTGTGGCTCCGTACTTGCTAAAATCAGTAAGCAGACTATTAAAGTAACCATCAAATTTCTCAACAATATTACAAGTTGAGAATTGTTCTAAAATGCTTTCTTTAAATTCTCTACCTAAAAAAGCTCTTGTAACAAAATCGTCATTACCAACCTCATTAAACTTTCTATTGCCTCGATATGCATTTTTAACTTCAAAATGAATAAGGTCTGTTAGAAGTAATTTACCTAATGAAAAATCATCAAGATCACTTTTTGCGTAGTAGTATTTTCTATATTGTGAATTGATAGTTCTGCCAACATTAAGTACTAAGGCTTTAACCACAGGATTAAAAATGGCAGGTATGAAGAGCACATTAAAATTTCCTTCCCCGGAGTAAACGAAAGAAGGTATAAAAGCACCTTGCTTTAAAATATTTCTAGAGATCACCCAAAGAAAATAAAATGCTTTTTGCTTATCTGTAAGTTTAGAAATAGACCTTTGGCTAATTATGGTTGTAAAATAATTTCGATTGTGTGCATATTCTCTAGATACTGAGTAATCTGTAAGGTTACCCTCAGATCTTTCAAACAGTACACACTCAATATCAACATCTCTTTCTTCTTGGAAGAAAAATAGCGCATCCTCATGTCTTAACCTAGGGCTTGTAGCTTTTTTAGCTTTATCCGCTACTTTTTTGTATACAGTTTCAAAAGATTCCTTGAATGTTCTGTAATCATAATAAACATCCCAATCATCTTGTAGTTGTTCAAACTCTTCTATGCCTGCAGTATAAAACTTCAGTATTTCATCTTTTAAGTAAGGGATCTCAATACGAGCTAATTGCTCTAGTGACATGCATTGGCTATCATCCTTTGGACTCAGCTCTTTATGTACAAAAAGTTCACTAGCATTTGAAACTTGCAAGGAGTTATATTTTTTAGGATCGATATTTCTCTTTTTTAGCTCATAAGATAAATCGATACCTCTAAACTTAAGAAACTCTAGTGCAGATTGACTAAAGTATTGAGCCATTTTCCAAACTAAAGCATCGCAAGCTGAGGTAAATTGAAAAGTTTTTTTACCATCTATATAGAAAGTGAATACGCTACGATAATCAACACTGTCCCATACACTCTTTTTAAGAGGGCACAAAAGCCAAATATCATATTTTTCACATAATAAAAAGAAATTCTTAGTATTTCTGTAACCTAAAAAATCTGACTGATAAGCCCCCATCAAGTATGGTAAAGTAATAAACTCATCAATAAGCTTATCGATTTTATCTTTGGAAATTTCTGCAAACTTTAGTTCAACTACATGATCTTTAGCTCCCGATCTTGTACTTTTTACAAAACCAGAAACTTTATTTTTTTCTACCTTGAAATCTTTTACATAAGATGCAAGATCAAGCTCCCATCCGCTATGGTAAGAAGTATCCCTAAGAACAGGATCAAAAGAGTAAATGATCTCCCTTGCCATATCGCTGAAATAATTATAAAAGGAATAATAATACCAATTACTACCGTAATACATACAAACCTCAAAGTAAGAAAAACTTGTGTGACTTTACCACAAACAAAAGGCATTTACACCATTTTTGATGAAATGCCATTTAATTATGATATTAGGATTTTAAAAGCTGCACAATCACGATAAAGAGAAGATATCCTTAATCTCATCAACACTCATATCCGAGAAGTAATTCTCACCTACTGCTACCGTCTTTTGCGCAAGATTTTTCTTCTTATCGATGATCTCATCAATCTTATCTTCAAAAGTGTTAGCACAGATTAAGCGTACTACGTTTACATCATCTTTTTGACCGATGCGGTAGGCTCTGTCTGTTGCTTGATTTTCAACAGCAGGGTTCCACCATAAGTCAAAGTGAATTACTGTGTTAGCAGCGGTTAGATTTAAACCAACGCCGGCTGCCCTTAATGATAAAACTAAAACTTTATCATTTGGATTTGTTTGGAAACTATCAACTATTGACTGACGTTCTTTTACCGATTGTCCTCCATAGATAAAGCTTGCTTTAATATCAAACTCTTTTTTAATCCACTCAACAATTAAGTTACCAGCTTTAACGTACTGTGTGAAGATTAAAACCTTATTGCCATTTTCAAATTGAGTTTTCAAGATCTCCATGAGCATTAAGCCTTTACCTGAGGCTTCTACATCATGAGGTAAGTCCTCTTCATAGCAACAAGGAGCATTGCACACAAGCTTTAAGGCGGTGATCATCTTAAGTAAAAGTGCATTAGGATTCATCTTAAGTTTGCGAAGCTTAATGAGTCTTAACTTTTCTAAAGCATCATCAACTAACTCTTGATATTTCTCGCCTTGAGCAGGACTTAATGAGCAATATCTATCAGAGACAATCTTTTCAGGTAAATCTTTAATAATCGCTTTATCTGACTTTAAGCGTCTGATGATAAAAGGCCTACTTACACGATTAAAACGCTCTAGTGCCTCTTTGTTATCATCAACTTCAATAGGTTTAGCGTAATTGTGGATAAACTCTTGCTCTGTTCCAAATAAGCCTGGGTTTACGAAATCTAAAATTGACCAATACTCTTTAAGTCTGTTCTCAACAGGAGTACCAGACATGGCTATATAACCATTAGCTTTAATTTGGCAAAGCGATTTTCTAGTTTGGGTATCAGAGTTTTTAATGGCCTGTGCTTCATCAATGACGAGTAAACGATAATTTACCCCATCAAATTGAGTTACATCGTTTCTAAGCTTGCCATAGGTAGTTAGTACAATATGTTTAGTCTCATCTAACTTACCACCACCGTAGGCTACAGAGTATGTAAGTCTTGGAGCAAATTTCTTAATCTCATGCTGCCAGTTGATAATTAAAGCTGTAGGCACCACGATTAAAACAGGATTGTTTTCAAGTTGCCCTTCTTCTCTTAGTTTTTCAATTACAGCAATAACTTGCAAGGTCTTACCTAAGCCCATGTCGTCTGCGATAATTGAGCCAATACCTGCTTTAACATTTTGTGTAAGCCACTCATAGCCACGGACTTGATAATCACGAAGAGTAGCGTTAATTCCGCTAGGTACATCAAAGTGCTTAGTTTCAAAGATGTGCTCAATTGATTTTTCAACTTCGCGTGAGTTCTCAACAATCGCTTCATCAATGCCACCTGCTATAGCTGCTGATAATAACTGCGCACCAGAGAGCTTACGCTTTTCACACTTTTGTTTGTACTTTAAGAGCTTTTCTAAGTCTTCTGCGCTGATAAAAACAAACTTATCATCAAGTTTTACAAGCTTATTAGTATTAGCACGCAAGTACTCAATATCTTTTTCAGTCAGCTGTTTATCACCTACCGCTAATTGCCAATCAAACTGCAATAGATCTTGAAGGCCAAAGAAACTTACAAGGTTATCCATCTTAAAATTTTGATCAATTTTAAGTTTAACTTGTGGCTTTAAGATGTTAGATAAAGATAGTGGTAAATCAAAACTAATACCTAAAAATTTAAGTAATGGCATAGTCTCAAATAGGACTTGCTGTAACTTATTAAGATCGATTTTAACGTGCTTAGTGCCTTCATTAACTACCTCATTTAGATCAGGTATGAACTTACAAATAAGGCTAGCAAGCTTTATAAAAGGCATTGGGTTGTGCTTTGATAAAAGCTCATGATATGGGGTAAACTCACCTTCTACATTAAAGCCTAAAGAGATATAGACATACTCTGTTTCATCTTCTTTTACTAAGCTATCCCCTTCAAGGCTTTTATCATGTAATTCATTTGCACCATTTACACTGCCTAATGCTTTGGTGTTGTAATAAGGCTCTTTATAGTCATAAGCATCGCTTAAGGTATCATCGGTTAACGTATCACCTGTAAATGAATCATCGTCATTACTTGCAACTGCGTACTCATCTTCGTGATAGTCTAATGTGTTATCTTTATCTTGCGCAGTTGGATCAACTCCATACTCATCGTATTGAGCCTCTTGCGCTTCTTGATCGCTTTTTGCTTGTTCATCACTCGATGAGCATTCTTCAATTTTAATTACTGGATAGAGATCACCTGCGGTGGTATCAGTTACATTGATACTTTTATCTAATGAGGCAATTAAAGGAGCTTCTGCTTGTACTAAATTGCAAGGTTTAGCTTTATACAAGAATTCTGTATTTGCATAGTCATTAAAGACACTAAAAAACTCTTCTTTGTTGGTTACTTTGTATAAGAAGGTCTCAAAGATTTTAGATAAGATATCAATGCCAAGATACAAAGGCTCAAGCTCATAGACACTTGTAAAGAAATCTTGATGATACTCTTGCAAACATCTGCCAAGATCTGTCACTAACTTTTTAACTTGAGGATCGATAATGGCTGGGATAAACCTTACTTGATACTCTCTAGTTAATTTATAAAATTGAGGAATGACAGCACCGTTTAAAAGTAGCTGACAGGCAATTAAGTCAACTTTGATATAGCACTGCTCATTTTTAGTACGCTGCGCTAGTTGCGATGGCAAAAACTTAGCATAGGTAAAGTCTATAATATTGGCGTTTCTACTTACAAAGCAAGCGATGTCATCGGCTTTTTCTCTAATCTTAAAGCAAGGACCATCGTCATCAATGATAAAGATACTATTAAAACTTTCTTTAAATTTATGAGAGATTGCATACTTACAATGCTTTTCTAACAGCTCAAAGACAGTTTTTAATGACTCTTTAAATGGAAATTTGTCATTATAGTAAGTAATAAAACCATCAATGTAATCATCATAAAGACTTAAAACTGTATCTTTAAGATTTGGGATTGGATATACCGCAAGATCATCTAAGGTTGGGACTTTGTTTAAGTTAGCTAAATTGTCACCATCAAGCTTAGCCCCATGATCATCAATTAAGATCTGATCTTTTTGGGTATCAATTTCAGTTTTGGCAGGATGCAAAGTATGGCAAGTTGGGATATAGCTTAAATCGATTTTTGAAATTAAAATCTCTCGCTCTTCAACTTCACGTACTAAATCAATACCACGAATTTTAAAGATATAGAATGGATCTAAGCGCATTTGACGGCAGGTCAAATAGATAAGCGCATTTAAGTGGGCACAAGGCTTTTTCTCAGAGTGACAGCTACAATACATCGGCATGTCTTTGAGCTCTTTTGGAAAAAGTTTAATGCCAAGTTTTTGAGCTAAATCAATTAAGTCACTAGTTAAAATACCTTGTTTTAAATCACAGAGGATATATGAGGATTTAACGACTTCATCTACTAATTTGTGGACTAAAAGACGTGGAGCTTTTTCAAATTCAAGTTCGCATTTGAAAAATTCACCAATGTGACCGATACCGCCTTCAACCTTACATGAGAAGATGTTTTCATGTACTTCAAAATCACTGACCTTACCTAAGTCGACAATACGTTTACCATAGCTTAAGTTAAAGCCAAGCTTTTCTAAATAGAAATTCCAAAGGTTACTTGCTTGAAAGTGCTGTGAGACTTGAGCAAAGTCAGGGCGATTACGACGACGCTCATTGATAAGCTCAAGTAATGCTGCATCACCTGTGGAATTTGAGTTAGATTGATGGTCTTCTTTCTTCATGGTATCTGAGTATTTAAAGTTTAGGTTTTGAAATTTTTAAAAAGTGGCCTAAAGATCATGATCTTCAGGCCAAACTATGGAACTTTTCAGCCTTTTTAACTGAAATAGTACCAACTATATCCTTGTAAATCCAAATGTAACAAAAGAATGAAAATATAGGTAAAAATTTTTATTAAGATAAGTATAGTTTCTTATCTTATTATAAATTTATTTTAATATCATCATATAATTAATTTAATGATAATAATTAAATAATTTTATTTCTAATCTTTTAAAGTACCAATCGGTACAACAAGAACACCATCTTTTCGCCTATAAGCAAATTGACCTATACCTGTTAAGACCATTAAAAATGAAGGAGTGCTCATCTTGTCTGTATCTAGCCGGCTCTCAAGTTTTTTAAGATTTTCTGCTGCAGCTTCAACTGCGCTTTCACCTCCAATCTTAATCTCAATTAGACCATATTTTCCATTTCTTAAGTGGATTACAGCATCACACTCAAGATCTGTTTTATCTCTATAATGATAAACACTTCCTTTTAACCCTTGAGAGTAAACTCTTAAATCACGCATACACAAAGTTTCAAAAATGAACCCAAATGTATTTGGATCATTGTTTAGATCTTCAGGTCCAATATCTAGTGAGACTGTCGCTAAAGATGGATCGGAAAAATACAATGTAGGAGATGTTCTAATTGCAGTTTTAGATCTAAGATTTGGGCTCCATGCTGGTAGATCCTCTTCCACAAAAATCTTCTTTAAAGCATTCATATAACTATTTACAGTTTGCTTATTTAGTGGCGCATCTTCATTTTGCCCTATATCTTGGGAAATTGCTTCATAAGAAGTTTGCGAACCTTGATGTCTAGCAAGAGACCTTAATAGTCTTTTTACATACTCAGGATTGCGTCTTATATTATCTACCCTACATATATCAAAATTAACTAGCATGTCGTAGTAGTTTTCAGCTTGCTCTAAGGCTATTTCTCTGTCACTATTAACAGCTAATGGCCACCCCCCTCTACACGCTAAGAATGCAAGCTCTTTGATGTCAATTTTAGATTCTCCATCAATATTCAAATTTCCATCAAATAAAGATTTTAGGCTAACTTGTCCAGTGGAATCTCCAGACTCATATAGACTCATAGAATGCATAGTAACAATTGAAAATCTGCCTACCCCTGAATGCTTTATCTTATCTGTTTCAACAGGTACAGCAGATCCTGTAAGAATAAATTGGCCAAGTTCTCCTCTATCATCACACTCAGCACGAACTGCATCCCATATTCTTGGCTCTAATTGCCATTCGTCAATCAATCTTGGAGTTTCTCCTTTTAAAATTCTTCTCGGGTCGATTTCCATAAATTGAGAGGCTATGGCTTGTTGTGATGGATCATTTAGAGAAATTGAACTTTTAGCTAATTGTAATGCTGTAGTAGTCTTACCACACCACTTTGGACCTTGAATTAGAACTGCTCCTGAACTTTTTAGTTTTCTCTCCAATAACTTGTCAACAATTCGTTTTCTATAATTATCCATTTTTACTCCAAAGGCTTATGTATCGACTCTAAAACTTATAATACTACATTTGGACCAATTTTAATATATTATTTGGACCAATTTTGATATATTGTTTGGACTGATTTTAATATATCATTTGGACCGAATTTAATATATCATTTAGACTGTTTTTAATATATCATTTGGACCGATTTTGATATATCGTTTGAACATAATTTTCTAGAGTAATTTACGAATTTTAAGATTTTAGACTTTAAATTTTTCCCTTCCCATTAAACAAATGGTGTGGAAACAATATGAAGGGGACTTACGACTTTTAGGCTGTGAAGTTGATTTGGTTAATTCACGAAATGTCCTACCAATATTTAAAGAAAGCATTGATAAGGAAGGAATTGCTTTGTGAGGCTTGAACTCTAATTATTAAGATCCTACCTCCAAGATCTTCACATCAAAACTAACAAAATTAAGCTAAAGCATCTATAATTAGAAGAAACAACTTTTCCAAATTTCACGGATCGTTTTATGAGTGATAAGTTAAAGGTCCTTAACGTAGATATCCAATCATTTGCTCAATTTAAAAATGAGGGGTGCTACTATATTGATAAAACCAGATATATCAAAGATATCTTGTTAAATAGCGGAACCACGGTCCTTTTCACTCGTCCTCGTCGCTTTGGTAAGACAATCACCTTATCCATGCTCCAAAGTTTTTTGGAGATGAATTATGAAAATCCTAGCGATAAGTCTAAGCAAATAGAACTGTTTAAAGATACAGAAATTTTCAAAGATAAAGATTTCTGTGATAAGTACATGGGACAGTATCCTGTAATCTTTTTATCTTTAAAAGAAGCTAAAGATTCTAAAAGCTATGATTATGCTATTGATAAGATCTATCAAGTACTAGGTAATTTTGTTCAAAAGTTTAACTTTCTTTTAGACTGTGAGAAGTTAACTCCAGATCAAAAGCAAACTCTAAATAACATCTTAACAATCAGAAACAACAATTTAACTCCTTCAAGAAAAGAAGCTGTAGCTGAGACAATGATTTTAGAGTTAACTCAAGATCTTTTGGCTTACACTGGCAAAAAAAGTATTGTGTTAATCGATGAGTATGATGTGCCGCTATCTAAAACATCTCATACCGACTTTTACGACGATATTAGAGACTTCATTTCTAATTTATTTAGCGCTGGACTTAAAAACAATGACTGTCTTGAAAAAGGCGTTATCACTGGCTGTCTAAGAGTTGCTAAAGAAAGTATCTTCACAGGTTTAAATAACTTCCAAAGCTTTGGTTTAGAAAACTCACGTTTCTCTTCATTATTTG
>ONCS01000123.1 GCA_900316375.1 uncultured Succinatimonas sp.
TAAGAACTAGCAATATTAAAATTAGTTGACCGTTCATCTATCACTAATTAACTTTGTGACAATGATCGGTTATGTTTGTTCGTCGTACTGACTTTAAAAAGGACAGATCAACTGAGCTGTACTCGCTTGATAATATAAAGGGAGTCAGAAAAACTGAGGATTTCAGAAGATTCTACAGACATGGCGATTATGGCGCAATTCCAACTTATACAGACGATTTTATACATAGGGTGTGTGAATTTGTATTTTCTAAAAAATCTACAGAGGCTGTAAATGAGCTTTAGTGCAGAAAAAAGTCTAGGAGAGCGTGGGTATGAAAAAACTAGATTTGCGCCTCTACACTTCTCTTTAGAAGAAATTAAATACAGATTTGACAAAGATATTGAAGTTCTAAAAAATCAATTTGAAACTGTATTGGTTTTAGAAAGTCAGCAAAAGCATCGTGAGGCTCAAGATGTGCTTCGTTCGCAAATTGTATTCTGCGAGGGAGTATTTGACTTCTTTTTGCACGAGGTCAGTAAGTTAGTAGCTTTTGAATTGTTCACAGAACAAAGAAAACCTGTAGACTCTTTCTCAAATATTAAGTTAACTTTAAACGTCGGTGAGCTTAAGTATCTATTAGGTAGCGAAAAGACTGAAGAGGATTTCTACACAATAGTGAACTCAAAGTTCAGTGCAGAGACGTATATGTCACGAGATAATCTCAGTACTCAGCTTAAGATTATTGGTGTAAGCTTTAAAGATGTATTAAAGGATACTTTTGGTAGCGTTGCTAAAGGAAAAAATTTCTTGCAGGATTTTCATATCAGGCGCAATCAAATTGCTCATCAGATGGACAGATCTCATTTAAACTCTGAACAAACACCAATCGATAGTCAGTATGTCAAAAACTGTATAGACAATATCTCAAATCTGTCTGACTCAATCTTCTCAAAACTTAGTTCTTAACATCAATAGTGCCACTTTTTGTTTTTTTATAATTTTGAGTGGCACTTTATTCAAAATTTTCCTAATCTTCTGATCCCGCCCTCAAAACTTACGTCAAATCATTGCAAGCGTTTGCGGATTAATGTACCTTAAAAACTGATATGAATACTTGTCGCATCACGCTTTTACAATTTTGTGAACTTAGTTAAAAAATAAGAATAAGGTGACGGCTAAAACTAAGAGTTTACTGATTTTTAAGCCATATTTTGCGATAATGTCAACTTTATTTGATAAAATTCACAAAACAACGTCACCTAAGGGCAACAATCAACTATGTTATCGATTTTAGTATTTTTATTTGTAATTGCTATTATCCTAACTTGTCTTAAATCTCGTCTTTCAATCTTTGTATTCCCAGATGGCGTTAAGGTTACTACTTTAGAAGGTTTCTTAGGCTGGCTAGGTTGGCTTAATTTATTCGTAGCTCTGCCTTTTGTCTGGGATGGTGATATGGATAACGGCACCTCTCCCTTAGTAATAGGTGGTGTAGCTCTAGCAATAGCATTATTTTCTGTATATCGTCACAATGACAAGCGCAATGTAGTTTTCAATAAAGACGCTAAAGTTTATTTAAAAGCAGATGCTGAGTTAAAAGAGCCTGGCAACGATACTTACGGCTTTTTAAATGATGGTTTACATCGCTCTCGTGAAATTGGCCCTCGTGAATTCTTTAGAGAAATCTTTGCCCGTGAAAAGTTAAATAAAGCTTTAGCTGACGGTTTACTTAAAAACGATACTACTGAGACAGAAAATGGCTTACGTACTCTACCTTGGGTCTTAGATAACGCAGTAGATATTAAAGCTCAGTTTATCTTTTTAGTAGACTACATGCTAAATCGCTATAACAAAAAAGATCTCTTTGATAACTTCAATGTCTTTGCAGATAAAGTTATCGCTATTTCAAGACAGCTTGATTTAACCATCTCTAAAGTACCATATCCTATTGCTAAGTATATTGCACAAAATGATGTTCTAAAGGCTACTTTAGATAAGAGTGACTCTCGCTTTATTATCGAAACTGATGGTTATGTCTGTGAAGATGATGAAAATGTTGTAGCAGTCTTTACAACTCCAATTGTAAGCTCAATTGCTAAAGGTCTAGGTCCTAAGCTATTAAGCATTTATGAAACTGTAAGCTCTTTATTTAGCAACAGCAATGCTAAGGTAATTATCACCGACAAAAAGGTTGTAATTGTTGTAGATTCTAAAGAGACTGTAGTTACTTATGAAGAGGCACTAAGTGCTGTAGGTGATAACCACATCTTAGTAGTTGATAATCAGACTTTATTACTAAAAGAAGGCGAGTTCTTTAAATTCGCTTTAGAAAATTTAAAAAATAAATAGTTTTGTCGTCATATAGATTAAACAAAACTAAGGATCTTTAATGGCAGATAGTCAAAATTTGAAAGATAGTAAGCAAGAGAGTAAAGCTTTTGTAGATTTCTCATCTACAAATAAAGCTGCATCTTCAAGCTCTAAATCTTCAGAAAAAGAACAAGTATCTGCTGTTAACGCTAATACTAATGTCCCTGAAATTAAAGCAGAGGATAGTAAAGCTGATCCAAAGGTATGTAAAAAACTATCTGATACCGTCTATAACATCTTCTCACGCTGTGGCGTTACTTTAGCTGATTTAAAACTATCAGAAATTAAGCAAGTAAATGCCCATGTTAGCTATAACTTAAATTGGACTTTTAAGTGTCGTTGCGTGGATAAGGTCATCAATAGTGTCTCTGATGATACCCATGTGTTATCAGCAAGTGGCTTAGATGAATTTACCCTTGCTAACACCAAAGAGCTTGAGACTGACAACACCAAATCTAAATCTTTTATTGAGCATTTATCTAATGCTGATTTCAATAGCTTAAATGAGCTAGCAGGGCAAATTGTTTGCTTTAATCGTGTTAGCGCCATTGGTAAAACTCGTTGTAAGAGCTGTCATGGTGGTAAGGTAGCTCCTTGTTATGCTTGCGGTGGTAAAGGTAAAATTGAGTGCCCAACCTGCCATGGAGAGGGGGATACCTGTCCTACTTGCCAAGGTACCCATAAAGTAAAATGTAATATTTGCCAAGGTACTGGCAAGGTAAAATGTAAAGATTGTAATGGCAAAGGTGATTTAATTGTCGAGCGTGAGGTAATTTACGACGCGCTTTGTCAAAAACAAACTGCCATTTCTTTATTATTACCAGGGCAAAAAGAGCCTTTGCACCAATTTAAAGTAGAGGATGAAAAAGCGATTCTTGACGGTGCTCTCATGGATCAAAACTCCTCTGGAGTGGAAACCGCAAGGGGATATAACGCAACATTTTCAGGCATTTGCCCTTGCTACTGTGTTTCGGTTACAATACCGGGTAATAGTAAGCCTTATACCTTTGTAATTTTAAAAAATACTTTAAAACCAATTTGTAGGCCTCCAGTACTTGATTTTATCTTTTACGAAGAGGCAAATTTACTTGCAAATACCTTGCTTGGTAGTTTTGACGATGTTGATGAAAAGATTAAGACCGTCAAGGCACTTGCTAAAAAGGCAATTTTAGCTAAGACTATACGTTCAATTGAGCGTCATCGTATGGCTATTGCCAAAGAGATTGCAGTAAAAGAAGGTGTTACTATCGATTCGCTTTTAGATCCTAATGACAAGAAGTCACATGGCAGAGGCGCGATGATCCGCTCTAAGTTAAAGCAGGATTGTTTAGATGCGGTAACCAAAGAGTTTATTAAAAACGCATATGGCTATGTTTCAGAGGATTTTGCTAGAGTTTTTGCTAAAAACTTAATCTCCTTTGTGCCTATGCTTAATAATTTAAACCCAAAAAGTAAAATTATTTGGGCAGGAATGACCCTAGGTACCTGGCTTTTAGATATAATATTAGGCTATATGATGCCAACTGTAGTAGGAGCATTCCTATTGATGCTACTATCTGCAGTTATATGTGTGTTTACATCTTTTGCTTTGACGAAAAATTTGTCATATTATCAAGCTGTGTCAATGTTGAAGTTGACTACACACAAACTTAAAAAGATACCAAATATAAATACAGAGGCTGTACAATCAGCCAGATTGATGATTGGCTCGCTAGTAGTGGGTCTTGTTTCGATTCTCCTTATGAACTTTAATTTATTTTAGACATGACAGAACCAGTAAGAGACACGCTGACAAAGCTTCTACAAAAGGTGGGGATCCGAGCGGCACAAGTCGGCTCAGATAAGCCATTGCTTGCAGACGGTGAGTTCCATTTTGTCTCCAGTTGGCACTTTGAAGTAAACGTCAAAGATAGCATTATTAGAAACGTCTTAAACTCAGAGACTGTGGTAGATGAACAGGCCCTAACTGAGTTTGAGCGCTTTAATCGTGCCCAACTTGTCAAAGATGTCGATATTAAATCAAAGTTCTGTCAAAAACTTCAGACCATGCCAGCCCGTGAGATCTTCAAGCTTGGCAATAAAGTCAATCGCTTGTCTGTGCGTAAGGCTATAGGTCGTTGTTCTTGTCCTAAATGTAACGGTACCAAGCGTACTAGTTGCCCAAATTGCTCTGGCTATGGCCAAATCTTATGTCCTAGCTGTCAAGGTGCTGAAGGCGGTTGTTCTCGTTGTAAGAGAACTGGCTACGTGCCATGTCCTACATGTAGATCTGAAGGCTCTATCCCATGTCAAAAGTGCCGTGGTATCGGTATTATCCTTGTAGAGCGTCAAGTCTTCTTAACTGCAATTAACAATTCATCAATCTTCAATCAATTTACAAAAATTGATGATTTATCAATAAGCGCACGTAAAACACCGTCGTTTACGGCGGTGATATAAGTGCGCGGTAAAATAATTTGACAACTCTGTCGTAAGA
>ONCS01000208.1 GCA_900316375.1 uncultured Succinatimonas sp.
CACCTCTAGATGAAGATAGGTCTTAAGTAGCAATATTTAAGGTCTGATCTTCGAAGCCTCTCCCTTTAGGGAGAGGTTATTCACAAAGCCTTCTGAATATCAGAAAGCTTCAAATATTAGATTAAAGGCATACCTAAATCTTTACACTCTTTTTTCATATCCTCAGGCCAGATACTTGCCTGGATCTCGCCAATATGAGCCTTGTGTAAAAGTACCATACATAGACGTGACTGACCGATACCACCGCCGATGGTTAAAGGTAGCTCGCCATTTAATAGTTTTTGGTGCCAGTAAAGTTTAGAACGATCTTCCTTGCCTTCAATAGCTAACTGACGCTTTAAAGCTTCGATATCAACACGGATACCCATTGAAGATAACTCAAAGCTTCTATTTAAGGTTGGATACCAAATTAGAATATCGCCGTTTAAACCTAGCTTGCCATCCTCATTTGGAGTTGACCAATCGTCATAGTCAGGAGCACGACCATCGTGTTTCTCACCATTTGATAATTTAGCGCCAATACCCATTAAGAACACTGCACCATACTTCTTACAAATTGCATCCTCACGCTCTTTAGGAGTCTTATCTGGATACATCTGAAGTAGATCTTCAGAATGAACGAAAGTAATTTCTTTTGGTAAGAAAGGCTTTAACTGTTCATAGCTCTCGCAAGCTAAAAACTCAGTACGTAAAATAGCTGAGTAGATGCGGCGTACTACAGACTTTAAGAACTCTAAGTTTCTATCTTCTTTGGTAATTACTGCTTCCCAGTCCCACTGATCAACATATAGTGAGTGAAGATTATCAAGCTCTTCATCAGCACGAATTGCGTTCATATCAGTATATAGACCGTAGCCTGCTTGTGTGCCCATCTCAGCTAAGGTTAATCTCTTCCATTTAGCAAGAGAATGTACAACTTCAGCTTGAGCCTCATTTAAGTCCTTAATTGGGAAGGTTACAGGACGCTCAACACCATTTAAGTCATCGTTAATACCTAAGCCCTTTAACACAAATAAAGGAGCAGTCACACGACGAAGGCGGAGCTCAGTTGCTAAATTCTGTTGGAAAAAGTCTTTAATTAACTTAATGCCTTTTTCAGTTTGTAGCTTGTTTAAAAGTTGCTTATAGTCTGTTGGTTTGATTAGTTTACTCATTTTTTAATCTATATCCTTAATTACTAATCTTGATCCTTATTAGGAAATTGTCTAATTTTACCTTTATTGCACTAAATTTGAAAATTATTTTCCTAAGATCTTTTAAATTCTTGCAATTGTCTTAAAAAGTCAGTCATTTATCTCATTTTATTAGAACTATTGCCTTAAAAAAGTGCGGCCATTTACTGAAAATTAGCCAATTTATCGATTTTTAGTGATGTATTTTTTTTGTAAGTTATAAGAAATTCCTATAGCTTGCTATTTGTATTTAGTATTAGACACAAATTTTTGAATTAGGCATAATTATCTCACTTCCTGATAGAAATTATCAATCATATCGGAATAGTAAGAATTAGATAAATACAAGGTAAGACACATGTACGAGTTTCTATGGCACGGTCGTGGCGGACAAGGTGCTTTCACAGCAGCAAGATTATTAGGTGCTGCCTACTCACTCAAAGAAGATGGTAAGTTTGCACTAGCTTTCCCATCTTTTGGCCCAGAACGCCGTGGTGCTCCAATTCGTGCCTTCACCAAATTAGATACCAAAATCATTGGCGATAGATCTGAGATTAAAAAAGCTGACTTTGTTGTGATCTTAGATGACACCTTATTTAATGAGTCTGCATTTGATGAGCTTAAAGAAAACGGCAAAGTAATTGTCTGCACTAAGAAAATTTTAACTGACAAGAGAGTGATCACCTTTGACGGTGTAACTCTTGCAGAGAAAATTCTTCATCTTCCAATTACCAACACTGTAATTCTAGGTGCAATTGCTGCAGTTTTTGACAAGGTAAGTTTAGACGATTTGGTGCATGCGATAAAAGAGAATATGCCAGTACGTCTTCAAGAGAAAAACATCACTGTAGTAACTGAGGCTTACAAGCTTACACGTGAGCAGTTAGGAGAATAGTGATGGCAGAAAAAATTATAGTCAAGCTTACAGATAAAAAGGAATTTAAGTTAAAAGACATTCCTTTTGCTCCAACTTATAAGCCAGGTTTAACTACTATCAACGCCGGATGGAGAAATTCTAAGCCTGTATGTGACAAAGAAAAATGTAATGGCTGCTTTTTGTGCTATCTCTATTGCCCAGATGGCGTGATCTCTAAAAAAGGCAAGGGGATTGAAATAGATTATGACTTTTGCAAAGGCTGTGGTATTTGCCAAAAAATTTGCCGTCATGGCGCTATCACCATGGAGGATGAGAAGTAAATGAAGAAGTTTTTATCTGGCAATGAAGCTTTTGCATACGGTGTTTTAAGAGCAAAGGTAAATGTGATTTCAGCATACCCAATTACTCCACAGACAACTGTTGTAGAAAAATTATCAGAGTTTGTAGAGTCAGGGGAGCTTAAAGCAGAGTTCATCCACGTAGAGTCTGAGCACAGTGCACTATCTGCTGCCATTGGCGCAAGTTGTGTCGGCGCTCGTACCTTTACTGCGACCTCATCACAAGGCCTTTTATATATGGCAGAGTGCCTAACTTATGCATCAGGTGGTCGCTTTCCAATTGTGATGATGAATGCTAACCGCTCTACTGCTTTGCCTTGGAATATTTATGGTGATCAAAGAGATAGTTTATCCCTTTTAGATCATGGTTGGATCCAAGCCTATGCACTAAACGCTCAAGAGGCTTTTGATTTAGCTTTAATGAGCTTTTATATAGCAGAGCACAAAGAGGTTTCAACTCCTTTAATGGTAAACCTTGATGGCTTTACTTTAACTCACACTTACGAGCTTGTAGATGTATGTGATGAAAAAGAAGCTGATGAGTTTTTACCTAAGTTTGAAACTGAAAACAAGATTGATTTAGATAATCCAAATAACTTAGGTTTTTCAGCAGGTCCTGATACTAACACTGAGTTTAAGTATAAAGAGCACTTAGGTATTTTAAATGCCACCAAGGTAATTCATGAGGCTGAAGAGAAGTTTTACAAGATTTTTGGTCGTAAGTACACAGGTTTAATTGAGACTTATGAAACTGAAGATGCCGATGCTGTGATCATCACCTTAGGTACTATCTATGGTTTAGTTAAAGATACTGTAGATGATTTAAGAGCTCAAGGTAAAAAGGTTGGTGCGATAAGACTTCGTTACATAAGACCATTTCCTAATGAGGAGCTAGCTACAGCATTACAGAATGTCAAAGCCGTAGGTGTTTTAGAAAAAGACATCTCCTTTGGTAATGAAGGTACCGTGTATACCAATGTAAATTCAGCTCTAGTAAAGGCAAATTTACATAAGGTTACTTCAAACTATATTGCAGGCCTTGGTGGTCGCAATATTGAAAAAGAGCAAATAGTTGAGTGCTTTGAAGCTTTATTAAATGGCACTCATGAGATCAAGTTTGTAGGCTTAAAGGAGGACTAAATGGCTATCAATGTAAATAACATTTCTGATGACGAGTTCTTCTATGGTCACAAAGCTTGCGCAGGTTGTGGTGGCTCTTTAGCTGTTCGTATTGCCTTAAAGATTTTAGGTAAAAGATCAGTTGCGGTCATTCCAGCAGGTTGTATGTCAGCTGTAGGTTTTAACTTTCCACAGCTTTGTTTTGCTAATAACGCCATTATCTCAACCTTTGCCGGTACCGCTTCCATGATGACTGGTATTGAGGCAGGTTTAAGAGCACTTGGCAAAAAAGATTTTAATGTAGTGGGCTTTGCAGGAGATGGTGGTACTGCGGATATTGGTATTCAAGCACTCTCTGGAGCAATTGATAGAAACGACAACGTTTTATATATCTGCTATGACAATGAAGCTTACATGAATACAGGTATTCAAAAAAGCTCTTTAACTCCATTTGGAGCAAGAACAACGACAACTCCTGTAGGACGTAACATTCATGGCAATTTAGATAACAAAAAGAATATGTTTGAAATTGTCGCAGCTCACGGTATTACCTATGCAGCCACTGCTTCAATTGGCTACTTGACCGATTTTATGAAGAAGGTTGAAAAGGCTTCAAAAATCCAAGGTACTAAATACATTCACGTGATTGCACCATGTCCTACCGGCTGGGGCATTAAAACTGAAGATTGTGTGGAGGTTGCTAAGGAAGTTGTAGATTGCGGCCTTTGGTATCTAGCCGAGTTTGAAGACGGGGAGTTTAAGTTAAATCGCAGACCTAAAGAGTTTTCAGACGTGACCCATTATATTAAGTCACAAGGACGTTTTAAGCATTTAGCAGATGCTGAAATTGAAGCTATCGTTAAAGGCCGTGATAAGAAGTGGGCTTTTATCGACAAGCACTTTAACTAAGCCAATAAATAGTTTTTCAACAGATTTTGTAAACCGTTTTTTTATAAATTTTTAATAACAAGTGTAGTTGAATCGACACTATTTGGTTTCACTACTTAAGAGATAAGAGGACATTATGCCAATTAATAAAAGTAAATTTTGGGACGAAGTTTTAGAGACCCAAAGTCGCGAACAACTAGAGGAAAATCAGTTAAAAGATCTTCAAGAGATCGTACAGTTTGCCTATGATCATGCTCCATACTATAAAAGAAGCTTCGATGAAGCTGGTGTTAAGCCATCAGATATCAAGACTTTAAAGGACATTGAGAAGTTCCCATTTATCAACAAAAAGACTCAGCGTGAGACTCAAGGCGTGGGCTCTTTCTTAGGTGAGCTTTGCGCTGTACCTGAAGATGATGTTGTGTTTATTTCAACTTCATCAGGCTCTACTGGTGTACCAACTATCTCTCCATTTACCGCTAAAGACTTTGACGAGTTCCAAGAAACTGAAGCTCGTTGGTTCTGGCAGGTAGGCATGAGACCAAATGACCGCTACGTACATGCTTTAAACTTCTCATTATATGTAGGTGGTCCTGATGTTATCGGTGCTCAAAGAACCGGTGCTCTATGTATTTGGGGCGGTACTCTACCATCAGAGAGATTACTTTGGGTATTAAAAACTTACAAGCCAACAGTAATTTGGACTTCTCCATCATATGCTTGGCAGTTAGGTGAGAAAGCTTTAAAGAGCGGCATTGATCCTAAAAAAGATTTAAACATCAAAAAGATCATTGTAGCTGGCGAGTTAGGTGGTTCAATTGATGCAACCCGTAAAGCTATTGAGGATATTTGGGGCGCTGAGGTTTATGACTTCTACGGTCTATCTGATATCTTTGGTGCTTGTGCTGCAATGTGTGAGTACAAAGATGGTTTACATATCGCTGAAAACCATATCTTAGTGGAAACTGTTGATCCACAAACAGGTGAAGTACTACCTCCAGGCTCTAAAGGTGAGTTTGTATTTACCACTTTACGTAAGCACGCTCGTCCTCTAATTCGTTTTAGAACTGGTGATATCGGTTGGATTGACCAGACTAAGTGCAAGTGCGGTCGTACCCATGGTCGTATCCATGTACTAGGTCGTAAGGATGATATGTTCATCGTATCTGCTGTAAACGTGTTCCCATCAGATGTTGAAGCTGGCATTCGCTCTATCAACGAGGTAACAGGTGAGTACTTAATTCGCATTTATGAAGAAAACTTTACTTGCCGCTTTGCTGTTGAAATTGAGAAGAAGGCTGGTATTACACTATCTGATGATGAAGTTGCAGCTATTGTAACCAAGTCACTTAAGGCAAGACTTGGTGTAAAACCTGCTAAGGTTGTAGTACACCCTGATGGTGGTTTAAATACCCGCTCAGAGCATAAATCTAAGCGTATTATTGATGAGAGAACAACTAACGTTCAGTAGTTAACATCAAAAAAAACATTCTTGATAAATGTTCAAAAAGCCTGCAAATGTGAGATTTAGCAGGCTTTTTTGTGGTTAAGCCCTAATATTATCCTATCAATTGTTTTCTTTTTTACTTATCTAACCTACAATTAAGAATAAGTGACAGCTATTTACATTTTCTAAACATTGACGAGCATTAATGTATTTGTGTAAATGTAGGTAGAAAAACAAAATCATAGTCATCAACAATAAAACAATAAGAAAACAACAATAAAACAACAATAAAATAACAATAAGACCTGGTGAAATCAAATAAGATACTGACACTTTGGTGTAAGTATGGTCACTAAACTTCCATTAGGAATTTAATATAATATACAGAGGTCTTGAGGTCTTTATGAAAGCAACAACTAGCGCACTTAGAATTTTTAAAAACTTAGCATTAACTTGCTTGGTGACTACACTTATATTTGGTAATTTTGCTGCAGCAGATAAGATTAAGTCTTATCATGACAGTGCTGCACAAAAGCAAATGACCTCAAAATCCCTAGTAGATATTGTAAAAGAACGTAAAGCTAGGGAAAAAACTCGTAAAGAATTATCTGCTCGTGAGTATTTAGTAGAGGCCGGCGCTAAACAGCGTCACGACAATCAAGTTCAATTTATGAACTATGTAGATGAACCTACTCGTGAGCAAATTGAAGATAGAAAATTTGTAAATTTAGAGAACGCTCGTGCTCGTGGTGAGCAAATCATGGAAGAGCGCATTCATCCTACAGCGGTTAAGGTACAAGTTAACAGCGATGTAAGAGAGCAGGGCTTAATGTCCTCTTTTAAAAATAGTAATAAAAAGAAAGCCAAATCACCTAAGCTTGCAAAAGATCAAACTAAAGAGGATCTACGAGCAAAGCTTGCTAAAAAGAAAGAATATGACCGCGAGCAAGCTAAAAAGGGCAAAGGCAATTCTAATATTTATAAATCTCAGGCTAATTCTTTGTCTGGAGCCTTTAAGTAGTAAGTATGTGGTATTTTTTAAAGTTTGAAACCTATTTTATTTTAATTGCTCTATTGGTAATTATCGTTAGAGCTTTTTACCGTGAAAGAGACTCAGGTAAGTTCTTTTTCATCATGTGCTGTTATTTAAATATCAGCGCATTTGCTATTCGCTCTTTAAGACTGTGCTTTACCTATGTAGATTACAGTTATCTTTACTACATCTTTGAAGCACTTGATCTAATTATTTGGATGGCTATTCCATTTTGCTGGATGTGCAATAGCTATGAAAGATTAGGCTACAAGGTTATTTTAAGACACCGTGTAAATAAATTCTTATTCCCACTGCCTTTAGTGATTGGTGCTGCAATTGTAGCTGCATCGCCAGTGTGGGGACTTGCCTATAAACTTAACTTATTTGGTGAAGGTGTCGAAGGCCCTTACTATATAGTATTACAAGGCGTAGTAGTCATTTACTCACTATTAACTTTAGCTATTGCCATAAGATCATTTTTAAGTCGTAATACCATTTCAAAAATTCCGGCTATTACAACTGCTATTACTTGCACTCTCTTTTGTGTAATTCAGCTTGTATCATCCTTTAAGTACTCAGCACTATTTTATCTAGCCTGCTCATTTGTTTTAATTGGCAGATACCTCTCTTTACATGAGGATAGAGTATTTATTGATGCTCTAACTGGTCTTAACAACCGCAATAGATTTAGAAAGTATTTAATTTCAATTCTAGGCTCACAATCAACTCGTGAGCACATGTTCTTAACCTATATCGATGTAGATGACTTTAAATCCATTAACGATAATTACGGTCATATTACAGGTGATTTGGCATTACGTACTGTATCAGAGGCAATGCGTGAGGTGGCAACTTCAAGACATGCCTTTATCGCTCGTTTAGGTGGTGATGAGTTTGCTATTATCTCTAAGCACGCTAATGATGAAGATTTATATCAAATGCTAAATGAATTAAATCTTTTATTAGATCAAAAAGCTCGTAATAACTTTAAGAAGTTTACGGTGAAGTTTTCAGTAGGTTATACCCCAATTGATAACCCTAGCTACACCTTAAATGATTTAATTAAGATTGCAGATAGAAATATGTACGATCAAAAGCAAGCTAAAAAAGCAGCTGCTAAGGCAGGTGTATAGTGAACACCTCATTATTTTACACAGTACAAATTGATATCATTTGTATCTTTGTCTATATCTGTGTGGCTATAAATCTATACAGAAGTGGCTCTAAGTACAAACGTGGCTTTTTAACGATTTGTACTCTAGCTGTAATTGAGTGCTTGTTTGGTATTTTCTCACGTACTGCCAACTCAATTTTCTGCTACGCTTTATTTGAAAAAAATGAATTTTGTAACTCAAATGTAGGCTCTGTAGTCTTCTTTAGTTGTGGTTTTTCATTCTTTTTACTAACCATTCCTTATCTTTTATATTTAAGTCTTTATGTAGCCTTAGGCAACTTTAGAACTCGTGATGTTAAGATTTTATTCTTAACTGTTCCATATATTATTGTTGCTTACATGGTCTTATCTTCTCCATTTAATGGCCATATTCAGTTTTTAACCTATCATGGTGCTTATGTGCATGGTCGTTATTACTATGTATTAGTTGCCTGTGTTGGTTTTTATTCAGTCTTAGGCTTAATCAATGCGCTTGCTTTAATGAAGATGAAAGTAGATCATATGGTGGAGTTTTCAATTTCTAAGTTTGATTTCTTCATGCTCTATACTACTGCGACCTTGCCATTTATCATGCAGCCAATTAACCTAATTGTAGATGTGCCAACAGCAGGTCCATCATACGCAATTGCTTTATTCTTCTTAATGTCATTGCACCAGCACCTACGTATTTCAATTGATGATCTAACTTCAATTAACAATCGTAATGAGCTTAAGACTTATCTATCATCACTTGTAGAATTAGATGATGCTAAGCGTCGTCAGACCTACATGGTATTTATTGATGTTAATAAGTTTAAGCACATCAATGATAACTACGGCCACCAAGAAGGCGATATTGTGCTTATGCAAATTAGTCGTCTTTTGAAGAATGTTGCCGATACCTTTAACTGCTTCTTATGCCGCTATGGTGGTGATGAGTTTATTCTCATTAAAAAAGATGCTAACGAGGAGCGTGCAGCTGGTGTTTGTCACTATATTGATGAGGCTGTAACTCGTTTAAGAACCTTATCACTAGCTCCATATGAGTTATCTGTATCTACAGGTTACGTGAAGTTTGATAAGCGCTTTAAGGATGTAAGAGACTTTATTGAGGCGGCGGATAAACTTATGTATGAGTCAAAGCGAGCATCTAAAAAGTCCTTTGAATTTAAAGAAAAGGCTCAAGCTGTAGCTCAAGCTTCAAGTCCTGCTCAGGCAAACTAACAAAATATAGATTTAGTAAAAAATAACTTAAACTAAACAAAAATCCCAGCTTTAAACTGGGATTTTCTCCTTGTCTCTGTAAGTTACTTTTGTTAGCAGTTAAATTATCAAACTAATCATCAAGTCTTAGCATTACTGCAGTTGATAAATCAACTTTAGCATTATGCTTTAACTTTACAGACCAACCAGTACCAGGTGCTACATCTAGTGGCTTATTATCTTTAGCATTTACCAAAGTTGAGCCATCTAAATCAACTAAACCTTGAGGGGTGAACAGGGCAATATGGCTGTTCTTTTCAAAGCGGTTTTTAACGTCAATATTTAAGGTACCGTCGCTATCTTGAGATGTGATCTCACCGCAGATTTGAAGCTTACCTGGATTTGGTGAATTAGTCTCATAATCTTGAGTCTTGTCAGGGCGATGTGGCTCTAAAAGGGCAGTAGTGTAACCACGAGATGGGATAGAATTTACAATGTTGTAACTCTCATCAGGGATCTCCTTACCTTCGCAAATAGCATCAATAGCTAAGCGATAAGCACGGCTAATTGCAGCAGAGTAGAAAGGGGATCTTGAACGGCCTTCAATCTTTAAGCTATCTACACCAATTTCAATTAAGCGCTTTAGAACTGGAAGAGTACATAGATCTTTAGAGTTCATTAAATATGAACCGTTTAAATCTTCTTCCATAGTCATCCACTCACCAGGGTGATGCATTGACTCTTCAATTTGAGCAGATAATACAGTACCATCATCTGCCTCAAAGGTAGTTACATCATCAGCTGTGGCACTGTGAACATTACGGATATTAAAGCCATAACGACAAGAATTGTTGCAAGCACCAATGTTAGCGTCACGGTGAGATAACAGACCTGAAATTAAGCAACGGCCAGAGACGGCAATACATAAAGCACCGTGGGCAAAGACCTCAACTTCCATGTCAGGGCATTCTTGCTTGATCATGTCAATTTCAGTTAAAGATAACTCACGAGCTAAAATACAGCGAGTTAAGCCCACCTTTTGCCAGAATTTTACAGAGCCTGCGTTTACAGTGTTGGCCTGTACTGATAAGTGAATTGGAATATCAGGGTAGCGATTGCGCACAATATCAATTAAACCAGGATCGGCCATAATAAAAGCATCTGGCTTTAATTGTGCCATCTCATCTACTACCTTTTCAAAGGCAGCGACACGACGTACGTGAGGAATGATATTAAGCACTGCATGGACTTTTTTACCCATAGCATGTGCCTCTTCAATACCTTTCATGAAGTCTTCTTTAATAAAGCCATTACCACGCACACGTAATGACCACTTTGGAACACCTGCATATACCGCATCAGCGCCGTAATGAAGTGCCATGTGAAGGTGTTTTAAAGAGCCGGCCGGGGCTAAAAGTTCTGGTTTTTTAAGCACGGTCACAGTCAAAGATCTCCAAGATATAATCGCATAATTGATTTAGGATATCAGCTTGAATTACAAGTAAAGCCTGAGCATCAGCAATTTCGTTATCGCTTTTTTCAGGTAAGTTTTTCTCAAGATAAATATCGTCAAGCTTAATCTTCTTAAAAGCTAAATCTGAAGTTAAGTTAAAGTTAACATCATCATTAAAGTTTAAAGAGAGCTCGGTTACAACTTTACCTGCCTCTAAATGTACAGAGATCTCATCAGAGGTTAAGTCCTCTTTTGAAGCCCTAATCACACCGCCATCTTCATCTTTGCTCTTTAAAGTAGTCTCTTGACCAAACTTTAAGTGCTCTGGAAGTTTTACGTTCTCTTTGAGCCATGAGGTCATACGCTCATCAACTAAGCACTTTGGAGTTAAAAGTTTAGCAGGGAAGGTTGCAAAAGCCTCACGTAACATAGCTAGTGCTTTTTCAGCACGCTTTGCAGAGGTCACATTGATACCTACAAAATAGTTTTCTGTATTAACCCATACTAAGATCTCGCGACGGGTTGCAAAGGCTTGAGCTAATAACTTATTGACAACCGCTGCCTTTAAAGCAGCCTTTTGCTCTTTAGTTAGTACCTTTTTTAGCTCTAACTCTTTTTGACGAGTAAGACCATCTAATTCTGCTTTAACAACAGAGCTTGGTAGTAACTTAGCCTCTTCGACTAACTTAAAGAAATGATCATTGCCAGTTGAGAAGTGGTAAACAGGCTTTTCCTCTCCATTGTCATCATAGACAAATAAAGGAGCAAAGCCGATGGTTGCTAATTGCTGTGCATCACAAGGCTTAAACTTAGCCTTTAATAATGCCTCTTCTACTAAAGCGTCGTCTTTTAAAACGCCTTGTAGCTCTTGTAAATCGATAGTGTATAAACGGAGGTTTTTAAACCACATGGACGTGTCCTTTTAGTACTAATTTTTGACCTTGTATTATCCACTGAAACAGCCTTTTTTTCAAGGTTTAAAATGTCTTGATAGAGCGCCGTTTAATTGCATTTTTGACTAAATTTTAGTATAATTTTTTAATCGCAATTTAAACAAAAATTTTAAGGTTATTAAATGTCAGATAATACCGAGAATCCTACTAACGAAAGTGAGGTAATCGATACTGCAGTGTCAACTCAAGTACCTATGGTAAATCTTGAGGATGAGTTAAAGCAGTCATTTATTGACTATGCAATGTCAGTAATTGTAGATAGAGCTCTACCTGATGTACGTGATGGTTTAAAGCCTGTACACAGACGTGTTTTATACGATATGTACGATCTAAAGGTTGGCTCATCTGGTCAAACTAAGAAGTCAGCTCGTATCGTAGGTGACGTAATTGGTAGATTCCACCCACATGGAGATACTGCTGTATATGAGACCATCGTACGTATGGCTCAGTGGTTCTCAATGCGTGAGCCTTTAATCTTTGGTCAAGGTAACTTCGGTGACATCGACGGTGATGGCGCAGCAGCTATGCGTTATACCGAGGTGAAGATGACTAAAATTGCCGAGCAGATGTTAGCAGACATTGAAAAAGAAACTGTTAACAGCTATCCAAACTATGACGGCAATGAAACCATTCCTGAAGTTTTACCTACTAAATTCCCAAATTTATTAGTTAACGGTTCATCAGGTATTGCTGTGGGTATGGCAACAAATATTCCAACTCACAACTTATCAGAGGTTATCGATGGCGTAATTGCTGTTTTAGATAAGCCTGAAATTGAGCTAGATGAACTTATGACCTACATTCCAGGCCCTGATTTCCCAACAGGTGGTGTGATTGTAGGTAATGATGGTATCAAGCAAGCTTATGCAACCGGTAAGGGCCGCTGCATTATCCGTGCTCGTACCCACACTGAGACCGATAAGTCTGGCAAGCAAACTATTTATGTTGACGAGATCCCTTATGTAGTACACAAGGTTGATATCGTAAAGCAGATTGCTAACTTAGTTAAAGAAAAGAAGATTGAAGGCATTAGCGAAGTTGTAGATGAGTCTGATAAAGATCATGCAGTGCGCATTGCTATTGAATTAAAGCGTGATGCTTTTGAAGAGGCTGTATTAAATAACCTTTATCAAAGCACTATGATGCAATCAAGCTTCCCAATTAACATGGTAGCTTTAGTTCACAATCATCCTCGTCAGTTATCTTTAAAAGAGATCTTAACTGAGTTTGTGACCTTCCGTCGTGAGATTGTAACTCGCCGTACCGTATTTGATTTACGTAAAGCCCGTAAGACTGCTCACATCAACGAAGGCTTGATGGTAGCTAAAGCTGATATTCAGCGTGTTATTGATATCATCACAGGTGCTGAGAACACAGAAGATGCTCGCATTAAGTTAATCAATGAGCCATGGGATGGACAAATGATTAACACCTTAATTGAGCGCACTGAAGATGGTATGAATTTAACTTTACCTCAAGGTATTCCTCAAGATAGAGGCTATCATGATGGTAAGTACTATCTATCAGATCCTCAGGCTCGCGCCATCTTAGAGTTACGTTTATCAAGATTAACTCATTTAGCTCAAGATGAAATTCGTGATGAGTACAAAGGCTTAATCAACGATATTAAGAACTACTTAGACATCTTAAATAACCCAGAGCGTATGAAGAGTGAAATTCGCAATGAGTTATTAGAGGTTAAAGAGAAGTATGGTAACCCACGTAAGAGTGGCTTTACTGTTGATTTAGGTAAGGTTGATAAGGGCGATTTAATCACTCGTCGTGATGTTATTGTAACCTTATCAGCTCAAGGCTATATCAAGTATCAAGATATCGCTACTTATGACTCTCAAGCTCGTGGTGGTAAGGGTAAACTTGCAACTAAACTTAAAGATGAAGACTACATCACTAAGGTAGTTGTAGCATCTACTCACGACAAGCTCATGTGCTTTACCAATAAAGGACGTGCTTTTGTGACTGTAGTTTACGATTTACCTACAAGTGAGAATCGTACTGCAAAAGGCTTACCTGTACAAAACTTCTTTAACATTGATAAAGACAACGGTGAGGTAATTACTGCCTTATTACCAATTGCTGAGTTCAACGCCGAAGAATACTTCTTAATGGCAACTAAGAAAGGTCTTGTTAAGAAGACTTCGCTATCTGCATACGTAAGCTTTGTAAAACGTATGAACTCAAGTTCGATTACTGCAGTAAATCTTCAAGAAGATGATGAGTTAATCGGTGTTGAGATTTCATCAGGTGATGATGATGTCTTCTTATTTGCTGACAACGGTTATGCTCAGCACTTCTGTGAGTACTACAAGAAGAAGGTTACTGATGATTCAGAAACTGACGATGCAACAGATAACAATGAAGAATCATCAGATGAGGAAGGTTCAATTGACCGTCACGCTGGATCTGGTGTACGTCCATCTAGTAGATCCGCTGGCTGTATCCGTGGTATCAAGCTCCGCGGTGATGCTCATGTTGTAAGCTTAATGGTTGTAGCTCCTTCGCAGATTGAAAAAGGTCAGTGCTTGATTGCATCTGCTAACGGCTTTGGTAAGAGATTAGCTTTAGCTGATATCCCAATGCGTAACCGTGGTGGTCAAGGTGTGATCGTTATGAAGAACCTTGAGCGTAACGGCGCGGTAATTGGCGCGGTTATCGGTGAAGAGAATGCAGACTACATGTTAATTACTAACCAAGGTCAGTTAATTCGTTCATCAATGTCTGAAACACATCTAATTAGCCGCTATAGTGCAGGTAACATCTTAATGCGTATGAATGAAGGTGATGCCGTTCAAGCTCTACAGTCAATTCCTGAGGATGTAGTTAAGAGCTCAAAAGAAGTAGCTGAAGCTCGTCAAAAGGAAAAAGAAGAGCTAGCAGCCCTTGAGGCAGCGCAAAAGGCTAAAGATGCTGAGGCAGAGGCTATCAAGGCTAACGCTGCTCCCCAAAGTGGTGAGAGTGTAGAAACTGTTGAAAACACAACAGAGAATACTGATAATCAATAATTAAGCATAAGGGATCTTTGTGATCCCTTATTTTTTTCAAGTTTAAATTTCTTTTACAAAAAGTTTGGAGACTTTAAATGAGTAAAGTTTGGAATTTCTTTGCAGGTCCTTGCATGCTACCAGAGCAGGTTATGGAAAAGGCTCAAAGCGAGTTTAGAGATTTTGAAGGTACCGGTACTGGTATTGTTGAGATGTCTCACCGCTCTAAAGAGTTCATGAAGGTAGCACAGGATGCTGAGGCTTTACTTCGTGAGTTATTACACATTCCATCAAACTACCGTGTTTTATTTGAACAAGGTGGAGGCCGTGGTCAGTTTGCTGCTATTCCTCTAAACTTATTACCAGAAGGTGGTCATGCTGATTACTTTGTAACCGGTCACTGGTCACGTTGTGCTTACAAAGAGTGTGCTGAGCGTTATGGTGAGGCTATTTTACATGAGTGCTCAGAGCTTAACAAAGATGGTCTTTGGGAAGTTGATTACTCAAAGATGAAAGTAACTCCTGGCTCATCATATGCTTATATGTGCTTAAATGAGACTGTAAATGGTATTGAGTCTTTTGAGTACCCAGAGACTGGCGACGTACCTTTAATTGTTGATATGTCATCAGATATCATGACAAGACCTATTGATGTATCACGCTTTGGTGCAATTATCTTTGGTTTACAAAAGAATGTAGGCCCTGCTGGTATGACTATTACCATCGTGCGTGAAGACTTACTTGGCAAAGCTCGTAAATACTGCCCATCAGTACTTGATTGGTCTGTTCTAAACAAGTTTGAATCTATGTACAACACACCTTGCACTTTCTCATGGTACATGGGTGGTTTGAACTTTAAATGGATAAAATCTTTAGGCGGTGTCGAAGAATTAGAAAAACGTAACATCGCTAAGTCAAAAATGCTCTATACTTATTTAGAGAATGAAGATTTTTACCAGTTAAAAATCGCTGCAAAGGATAGATCACGTGTAAACGTAGTCTTTACCTTAAAAGATGAAAGCTTAAACGATGAGTTTATCGCTCAAGCTAAAGCCCATAACATTATTGGTATTAAAGGCCATAAGGTTTTAGGCGGTATGAGAGCAAGCATTTACAACGCAATGCCAATTGAAGGTGTTGAAGTTTTAATTGCTTACCTAAAGGAGTTTGCTGCTGCGCATAAGTAGTAAATTCTAAAAACTAATATAAGGAAAAAAGCGTATGGAGTTAAATCGTACTCCTTGGTATGAAAGCTACCCACCAGAGGTAGCTCCTACTGTAAATATTCACCAGTACGACAATTTAAGTGACTTTTTTACACAAACTTGTAAGAAATTTGGGGATAAAAAAGCCTTTGTAAGCTTTGGTAGCTCCATAAGCTATACTAAGCTAGAGCAAAAGGTAAATGCTCTAGCTGCCTATTTGCAGCAAACTCTATCTGCCCACAAGGGAGATAAAATTGCTTTAATTTTACCTAATGTAATCCAATATCCTGTTGCACTATTTGCTGCCTTAAAGTGTGGCCTACAAGTAGTTAACGTTAATCCTTTATATACTCATCATGAAATTTTAGGTGTGCTGCGTGACTCAAAGGCAAAGTACGCAATTTGTCTTGAAACACTAGCAGCTGAGCTAATTAAAATTCATGATCAAACCTATTTAAAAAACATTATTTGCACATCTGTAGGTGATCTCTTAAATCCTGTCAAAGGCTTTGCTATCAACTTTGCTTTGCGTTACTTAAAGCGGATGGTTCCAAGTTATGACAGATCAAAGGTCATTGATTTTAACGACTGTATCTATGTAGGTCAAAGCCAAACCTTTGAAGAAATTGAAATGGCTTTTGATGAGATTGCCTTTTTACAATACACTGGCGGTACCACAGGTAAGCCAAAAGGTGCAATGTTAAGTCACGGCAATATCTTATCTAATGTCGCTCAGGCTTATCAAATGTATGGGCCTGTGCTAAAGCTAGGTCAAGAGGTTATTTTAACAGCTCTGCCTTTATATCATGTCTTTGCGATGACGATTAACCTAATGTTTGCTTTATTCTTAGGTTGTAAAAATGTCTTAATTATCGATCCTCGCAATTTCCAAAGTTTAATTAAAGACATGCAGGCAAATCCTGATATCTCAATTATTACTGGTGTAAATACCTTATTTAATGCCTTTGTAAATCAAGATGTCTTTAAGAAGGTTAAGTTTACTCAATTGCGTTTAGTTGTTGCAGGTGGTACTGCAGTACAACCAGGTGTTGCTCAGCGCTTTTTAGAGGCCTCAGGTGGCATTCCAGTTTTAGAAGGTTATGGTTTAACTGAGTGTTCTCCACTTTGCTGTGTCGTTCCTTATACAGTAAAAGAGTATAACGGTACCATTGGTATTCCAACCCCATCTACTTTTGCTCGTATTGTTGATATTGAAACAGGTGAGGAAATTTGGGATCTTGATAAGGCAGGTGAACTTGAGTTTAAAGGTCCTCAAGTAATGCATGGTTACTACAACAATATTAGTGAGACTGAGCATGTAATCCATGATGGTTGGCTTAGAACAGGCGATATTGCCACTTGGCAAAAAGGCGGCTTTATTAAGATCATTGATCGTATCAAAGATATGATCATTGTCTCAGGCTTTAACGTCTTCCCAACAGAAATTGAGAATGTGGTAAGTCGCAATAAGCGTGTTTTAGAGTGTGCTGTAGTAGGTGTACCTTCAACATCAACAGGTGAGTCAATTAAGTTATATATCGTACGTAAAGATCCAACTTTAACTCGTGAAGAGGTTAAAGCTTACTGCAAAGAATACTTAACTGGCTACAAAATTCCAAAACATGTGGAGTTTGTTGAAAAATTACCTAAGTCTCCTGTTGGCAAGGTAATGCGTCGTTACTTAAAGCAAAATCGTTTTGATTAGAATTTCTAATCGTCTATAATAGGCGCACTTATATAGGTGCGCCCATGTCTTTAAATATACAAATCATTGATACCAAAGAAAAGCTAAGTGACTTTTTAACTGTTTTTACATCGGTTAAAGAGGGAAGTTTTATTGCAATAGACACTGAATTTACTAGAGTTAGAACTTATTATCCAATTCTTGATCTAATTCAGGTATGTATTGATGAGGTATCATATTTACTTGATCCGCATGCTATCAATGTTGATGATTTTATAAAAGCTTTTGTTGAGTCAAAAGCTAGTTTTATCCTTTTCTCAGCTCGTGAAGACTTAGAGATCTTAAGCTATAAAGCATCTGTGATAGGATGCAGTAAATTACTTCCTGACAACATCATCGATATTCAGCTCTTACAGGCCTTTTTAAACCTATCTTATATGCAAGGCTTACAATCATCAATTAAAGATAGGCTTGGTATTGATATTCCAAAAGCTGAGACCATGTCTGATTGGTCGTTACGTCCTTTAACTAAATCTCAGCAAGAGTATGCAGCTCAAGATGTAATTTACTTAAAAGATTTGTATGAAAAGGTCATGTCACTTGCTGATGACGATGATGTGCGTTTATCTTACTTTAAGCAAGAGACTATCCGTTTAAGCAAAGTCTACTCAACCTTTGATGATGAAGACACTTACTATTTAACAGTAAGTGGAGCTGGAGCACTTCATAAAAATGAACTGGCGATGCTTAAATATCTTTGCAAAAAGAGATTAGTATTTGCCAAGTGCAGAAATGTTGCCTTAAATAGAATCATCACCACCAAAGCTTTGTGCCCAATTTCACGACTACGCAAAATTGATGAAAAAGCACTTTTAAATGCGAATATGAAGCCAGGTGCTGTTCGTCAATACGGCACAATGGTTATCCGTTGGTTTAATGAAGCTATGGAACAGATTAAATCAATTAAGGTTGAGATGCCTTATGACTATTTTGCCTGTGATAGGGACAGCTCAAAGTTACTTAAAACTCTACGACATAAATTAAAGGTTAAAGCTCAAGAACTTAAGATCTGTGAAGATCTCTTAGGCTCTAAAGCACTATGTAACGACTATTTCTATTCTAAAGAAAATCAACAAACTCCAATTCTTGAGACCTCATGGTTTAAAGAGTGTGTAGGGGAGATTAAGCTAAGTTAGCTTATAAGTTTTTTTGATAAATGAAAGCCCAGAGAACCTGGGCTTTAGATTAGTTATATGGATAGTTTTCAATTAAGCTTTAGAAAGCCCAACCTAATTCTACTGACCAAAGTGCTGAGTAAATTGCAACTACAATTAACATAATTGCATAAGCACCGATAGCAAAACCGCCTGTGGTCTTGAAGGTTTGAGCTGTAGTCTTAATAGCCTTCTCGTCATCATCGTTCTCGTTAGTTGATAGAGATACGAAAGCGATAATTGCGGTAGTTAAAATCCAGTTGTAGAACATTTGATTTAAGAATGGCATGTTCAGTGGCATGAACTTTAATACAAATGCAATTACAATTGAAGCTAGAACACCTACTACAGCGCCCTTTGAATTTGCTTTCTTATAGAATAAACCACATAAGAATACTGATAAGATACCAGGGGAAACTACGCCTGTGTACTCTTGAATGAACTGGAATGCCTGACCTAAAGTACTTAATACAGGTGCGATGAATACTGCAATTACAAGTGATACTACAGCAGTCATACGTCCTACAGTTACCAATCGAAGATCAGATGCTTTCTTATTAATAAACTCTTTGTAGATATCCATGGTAAAGATGGTAGCTGTTGAGTTTAACATTGAAGCAAGTGATGATACGATAGCTGCTGCAAGAGCTGCAAATACTACACCTTTAACACCTGTAGGAAGCAACTGTGCAACCCATGGATATGACTTATCAGGAGCGGCATCAGTTGGGATGTTGTTTAAAACCATTGAACCGTATTGCTCTTTTAGTGAATCTAATAGGGCAGGATTTTCAACTGTAATGTAGTAAGCAGCAATACCTGGAATTACTACTAATAATGGAATCAAAAGCTTTAAAAAACCACCAAAGATAAGACCAGTTTGAGCTTCATGAACTGACTTAGCTGCAAAAGTGCGTTGAATTATATATTGGTTAAACCCCCAATAGTATAAATTTGTTACCCATAAACCGCCGATTAGAACAGTAATACCTGGTAAGTCGATATAGTGTGGATTATCTTGAGATAAGATCATCTCAAAGTGGCCTGGTACTGCGTTCATTAAAGTTGACCAACCTGCCATCACACCTTGACCTTCGCCAATCCAATCTAAGGCAATGTAAGAGGTTGCAAAGCCGCCTAATACTAGAACTGTAACTTGGATAACGTCAGTCCAAACAACAGCTGATAGACCGCCGTAAACAGAGTAAATTAAAGCAAATGCTGCTAAACACCAAATTGCAACATCAAGATCGATACCTAGAATAGTCTCCATAGCAAGACCACCTAAGTATAAAACAGAGGTTAGGTTTACTAGAATATATAAGCTAATCCAGAAGATTGCAAGAATTGTCTTTAAGGTCTTGTTAAAGCGCTTTTCAACAAACTCTGGAATGGTATAAATACCT
This sequence comes from uncultured Succinatimonas sp., assembly GCA_900316375.1. Taxonomy (GTDB): domain Bacteria; phylum Pseudomonadota; class Gammaproteobacteria; order Enterobacterales; family Succinivibrionaceae; genus Succinivibrio. Next base: position 20,145 of record ONCS01000208.1, read on the forward strand.
TTTTCAATGAAAATAGGAATAAAGTACTTACCAACGATAATTAAAGTAACAGCAGCCATGATTTCGTATGCTGCAATACCCATACCGATAGCGTAGCCAGAACCAGCCATACCAATAAACTGCTCAGCAGAAATATTTGCAGCGATAAGTGAAGCACCAACTGCCCACCAAGGTATAGATTTACCTGCTAAGAAGTAACCTTCAGCACTCTTATGGTTCTTGCGAGATGCTAAAAGTGCGATTACCAAGACAACTAGGGCGTAAATACCAAAGATCACGTAATCTATGGTAGATAAGCCTGAAGTTACTGTTTCCATGATTTTCCCTTATATTGTTAAATTTAATGTAAACAAAAAAACTAAAACGTTTGCGTAATTATATAAGTACAGAAATCCTTTGCAAGATCATATTGTTAAAAGATGAATGGAAAATGTTTTTGTTACTTTGATTTCATAAAGGAAATGATAAATAAATATTTAATTCGATAAATCAAGTAGATAGTAAAAAATCAGTAATAGAATAATTTTCTAGTTAATAAGACCGTAATCGTTTACGAAATTGATAACTATCTGATATTAAAAATAATTCTATAAAATAATTAAATTTAATAAAATGTGATGTACTGCATATTTTAAATAGTGGAGATTAAGTGAATGAACTGCAATAGTGCAGTTCACCACTTATTTTGTTTAATCAAATGTACTGATTAAAGCTGAAGTTCTAGATTTACAAGCAGCAAAGCTCTCAACTAGATTCCTACATCAATCTGCAAAGATTATTATTGCAAAGCAACAATAAGCAAAATACAGTCAATAGGCTTAAATTCGGGTACTTCCTACCCTATGAATCTTGGAGTTTGCGCTCTTATTGCTAAGAGCTCATATCAATCAAATGTACTGATTGAAGCTGCAGTCTAAGATTTACAAGCAAAATCTCTACTTAGTTCCTGAGTCAACTCTTGAGTGTGGAATAAGATTATTGCTAAGAGCTTTTTCCACTTTCTCAAGATCTGCAGGCTTAAATTTGGGCTCTGCCAGCCCTATTATTTGTTTAGAAATCAAATGCAAAAGATTGATGGCTGCATTTTTATCTCTATCTATTTTCAGGCCACACTTAGGACAAATATATGTTCTATCTTCTAAAGTTAGGTCATTTTTAATGTAACCACATGCGCTACAAGTTTTAGAGCTTGGATAGAACTGATCTGCTTCTACAACAGTACCTCCTTGATGTGTAATTTTATCTTTAATCAGTTTCTTTAGCTTTCCAAAGCTTGCATCTGATATTGATTTTGCAATGCAGTGATTCTTCAATAAGCCTTTCAAGTTAATGCTTTCTATAGCGATGTATTGATAGAAAGATGCTAAAACAGTACTGATCTTTTGATTATAGTCATTGCGTTTATTTGCTACTAACGCATGAAGTTTTCTCAATTCAGCCGAAACTTTATAAAAGTTTTTAGAAAATATCTTTTTATCTTCCTTTTTTCTTGGATGTTTCTTTTTATCTAATTTCCTTTGTAGATGCGCAATTCTTTTCTCATTCTTTCTTAAATTTTTAGGAGCGTCAATGATAAGACCATCGTTAGTAGTTATGAGATTTTTAAGCCCTAAATCTATACCCAGATAAGTTCCTTCACAATCTCTTATTTTATGAGTTCTCTGATACTCTTCCTGAGTGATGCCTATTTTGAAAGCTGCAAATATCTTATTGCCATTTTGACTGATGGTAACGCTACAAATGTGGCCATTTAAACGTAAATTCTCACGCATTTGCACTGGACCAAAATTAGGAACTTTTAGGTATTGCTTTTTAGAGTCATTCTTTAAATTTTTTGAAATCTGTGCACCGGTAATAATCTGTACGTGATCACCACCAATGTAAAAACTGCCTCCAAATTTTTTGCGTTTCTTTAATTTTGGAAATCTAAACTTTACAAACTTTTTTTCTCTGTCCTCTGAAAATTTGCTCACAGCCTGTCCTAAGTTAACAAAAGCTTGAGCTGATGCGTATTTAGACACTTCCATGACATATGGGTATTGCTCTCTTTTAATTGCGTTAAATTCTTTCTTAAGAGCTATTACAGGACCTTGAATCCCGTTATGAATGTTTTCTTTGAGCTTATTAATGCCCCAGTTATAGGAAAGACGGCGCACGCCAAAAGCTTTGCGGCAATAGGTTCTAAACTTATTGTTAGCTTTAAGTTCTATCTTATGAGCAATATAGATAAGTTTTGGATCAGTTCGTGTTTTCATTATTAAAAATTTTGTGTTCAGTTCAATTAACATTGCAGTGCATTATACAGAAAAAATTTATAATGTAAATATAAATCTTAAAATAAATAAAAATATCTTATAGAACAATATAATATCAGTATTTTTGAGTAACTTTGAAATTTTGAATTACAGATCATGTATAATCAAATTAATCTTAAAAATTACTAAAAGGATCTATGTAATTATGGTTGATTTAGAAAAAAAGAAGTTTTTATCAATTGGTGAAGTTTCAGAGCTTCTTGGTGTTCACATCCAAACACTTCGCAACTGGGATAAATCAGGTAGATTAAAACCTGATACTGTGACACCTGGTGGCACTCGTCGTTACAACTTAGAAACTGTACTTAAGTTAAGTGGTAAAGAGATCTTTAAAGATGCAGACAGACGCTTAACAATTGTGTACGCAAGAGTTAACTCTCATGAGGAAAAGGAAGTATTAGACTCTCAAGTTAAAGAGATGGAGCTTTATTGCACCGAACATCATTTTACTTTCGAGACCATCTCTGATATTGGTTCAGGTCTTGATTACTACAAGAGGGGATTGTCAAAGATGATTAACCTTATTATGGATAATGAGGTTAAGCGTTTAGTTCTACCTAATAAGAACACCTTATTAACCTTTGGATCAGAACTTATCTTTTCAATTTGTGAGCACAAAGGTGTTGAGGTTGTGATCTTAAATAAAGGTGCTATGCAAGAAGAAAATGGCGATGAATATTCAAAAGATATTCAAGAAGTAATTCAAAAACTCACAGCTAAGCTTGCAACCAAAACATCAGAGAAAGCTAAAGAGGTTAGGCAAGACCTAGACAACGTTTATAACAAGCTAGATTAACACTGAGATTAACTTAACTTAATTCAGCAATAACTCTGATAAGTGAGAGCTTATCGGAGTTTTCTTTTTTCAATCAGAGAAATAGCCCATTAGAAAAAGAAAAGCCTCTGCTTGTGGCAGAGGCTTAGAGTTTATTCTTTACTAATGATTAGAATGCAAAGCCTAAGCTTGGATTCCAGAATGCTGCGTAAATTACAGCAACGATTAGAAGAATTGCATATGATGCGATAGCAAAGCCACCTGAAGTCTTGAAAGTAGCGTTGGTTGTAGCAATAGCCTTAGCATCGTCGTCGCCATCGTTAGTTGATAGAGAAACGAATACGATTACAGCGATAGTTAGGATGCAGGTGTACATCATCTGATCCATGAATGGCATGCCTAATGGTAAGAACTTTAATAGTAAAGCAATTACGATAGAAGCTAGAACACCAACTACAGCACCAGTTGAATTTGCCTTCTTGTAGAATAGACCGCATAAGAATACAGCTAAGATACCAGGTGAAACAACACCAGTGTACTCTTGGATGTACTGGAATGCCTGACCTAAAGAGCTTAACATTGGAGCTAAGAAGATAGCGATTACTAAAGCTACGATTGCGGTGATACGACCTACAGTAACTAAAGCGATATCTGAAGCATTCTTGTTAATGTACTCTTTGTAGATATCCATGGTGAAGATAGTAGCAGTTGAGTTTAGCATTGAAGCAAGTGATGAAACAATTGCTGCTGCTAATGCTGCGAATACTAAGCCCTTAACACCAACTGGTAGTAACTGTGCAACCCATGGGTATGCTTTATCAGTCTGCTCAGCTGTAGGAATGTTAGAAGTGATGATATCACCATAAACACCCTTTAAGGTCTCTAACATTGCTGGGTTGTGAACTGTAATGTAGTAAGCTGCGATACCTGGAATTACAACGATGATTGGGGTGATGCACTTTAAGAAGGCTGCAAAAGCAAGACCTTTTTGAGCCTCATCAATAGACTTAGCTGCAAAGGTGCGTTGGATAATATATTGGTTAAAACCCCAATAGTATAAATTTGCTACCCATAAACCACCGATTAGAACAGCGATACCAGGTAAGTTGCTAAATTGTGGATTTTGCTGATCTAGGATCATGGTGAAGTGGTCAGGAATGTCGTTAATTAAGGTTGATAAGCCAGACATTGCACCAGCGTCGCCACCGATTAGCTTTAGAGCTAAGTAAGAAGTAGCGAAACCACCGATTACAAGAATTGCAACCTGGATAACGTCAGTCCAAACAACAGCTGATAGACCACCATATACAGAGTAGATTAGAGCAAATGCTGCTAAACCTAAAATGGTGTACATCATAGGAATACCTAAGATGGTCTCTAAAGCTAGACCGCCTAAGTATAGAACTGATGATAGATTTACGAAGATGTATAAGCAAATCCAGAATACAGCTAAGATAGTCTTTAAGGTCTTATTGAAACGCTTCTCAACGAATTCAGGAATGGTATAAATGCCTTTTTCGATGAAGATAGGTAAGAAGTATTTACCAACAAGAATCAAGGTAACAGCTGCCATGAACTCGTAAGCTGCGATACCAAAACCGATAGCGTAGCCAGAACCTGACATACCAATGAACTGCTCAGCAGAAATATTAGCAGCAATTAGTGATGCACCAACTGCCCACCAAGGGATTGACTTACCTGCTAAGAAGTAACCTTCTGCGCTCTTGGTGTTCTTCTTAGAAGCGAATAGACCAATCGCGATAACAACAACAGCATAAATACCGAAGATCACATAATCGGCGGTACTTAAACCTGCAACAACATTTTCCATATAACTAACCTTGTGTTTGAGTTAATAAAATCTAACAAATAGCAAAACGCTAATTGCTAGTACTTTACGAGGTGAATTATACAAGATCTTTATTTACATGGTATTTTCAGAAAAATTTCAATTTTGTAACCAACTTTTTACGCAAAATTCGCCAACAAAGTATATAAATTTATATAGACCTAAAAGTAACAAAAATTTTGGAATATTCCTAAAATACAATAAGTTAATAAGTTAAGTACATCACAAATCTTTTTGCTTTAATTTTGCAAAATTGCAACTTGTTGCAACTCTAATTGCACTAAATGTAATCGTTTACACTTATGTAACATATTGAATATTAAGACAAAAATATTTTGCAAAAACTTTTAAAAATGTGAAATGGCACGCACTTTTTAGTAATTTTAAAACACAATTGTTTAATATTTTGTCTAAATTCTTAATCTGAATATAAGGAGATCACGACCTTACAAGCATTTTCAATCATTGATAGTGGAAATTTCTTGAAAACAAATTAAACTACTATATATAGATGATAGAAGTACGTCTCTTAAGTTGAATCTATAAATATATAAAGATGCAATGATATTGATGTAGTATCAAATCAAAGATAAGCGAGTTATAAAGCGAGTTTATATGAGCGAACTAGACAAGAAAAACATCTTAGTATGTAAAGTTTCTTACAATTGGTATCAGGTGTTAAAGTCCCATTACATTTCTAATGGCTCATCTGCTACAAACTGTTGGTACACCAAAGATGAAGAGATTGAACCTTTATCTGAAGATCGTATGCCTGATCCTGGTACTTTAACTTTATTTGTAGTTGAAGTAGATGGTGTACAAAAGGTTGTAGGTGGTGCTTTCTTTTTAACTCATTGGCAGGCAAGTGTTAAAAAGTGCTGGGATAACTTTGGTGTTTGCTCAGGTTACATAACCTATGAAGATTTTTCAAAGCGTGCTCAAGACTGTGGTGCGTCTTTAGGTGATCTTTTATCCTGTTACGTTTGTTATGGCCCCTTCATTTTTATGAAGAATAATATTTTTGATTTACCTGATTCTTTCCAATTAGATTTTTCAAAAAGCCTTCTTTTAACGTTAGATGAAAATGATCCGCTTACTGCTTTCTTAGTTACAGTATCTATGCAAAGAAGAGCATCTCAAATTGATGCTGCTACCTCTGAAGGTTCATGGCGTGGTATCTACTATATTGCATCATTAAGACAAGGTGCTGAAGACGCTGCTATTTTAAAAACTAAGATCTTAAACTTATATAATTTTAAGTGCGCAATCTCTGGTTGTCGTTTAGGTCCTACTTTATCTGTAGCTCACATTAAGACCATGTATGATGACCGCTACACCGAGCCACAAAATGCTATCTTAATGAGATCAGATTTACATAAACTCTTTGCTAAAGGTTACATTACTATTTTCTATGATGATAATGGTGATTGCCGTGTACGCGTAAGCCGCAAGATCTTGTTAAATTTAGACCCTGAGTATTCTAAGTTTGAAGGTGCAAAACTAGAGTTACCAAATGACAAGAAATATTGGCCAAATCCAGAATATCTTGAGTGGCATAATCGTATTCGTTTTGAAAACTGGTTAAAGTATGGTGAATTTAGCTTAATTGACCATCTGCCAATGCATCCTCATCATTAAATTACCTATGCCTAGCTTAATGTTAGGCATATTTGTTTTAAGGCTTTTACATTCAAGGCTTACATATGAAGATAGCTGTTCTTGGAGCTAATAAAAAGTTAGGGCAGAAAATAATACTAGCTGCTGAAAAAAGTAAAATCTCAACTGTAAGTATTGTTGATAGTTTTACTGATGTTGTAGGCGACGGTGCGGTTGTCATTAAGTCAATTGATGATCTTACTTATAATGATGTTAAAGACTGTCACTATGTCATCGATCCTTTATCCTTTTTTAAGATCTCTAAGTACTCAACAGATAATCTTCCTTTATGGCACATTTTAGAGATATTAAAAGATACTGATACTAAACTTTTAGAGTTAGGCTCTAGTGCTTGTCTTTATACAGATAAAAGCAAAACCACCTTTGTTGCTAATCAAAATGAAGGTGTGTTAAATGAGTTTGAAGACAATAAAGAAGAACTCTTGTGTCTTAACACTTATAAAAGATTGCAACATTGTCATAATGTTAAATGGTCAGTGTTGTGCCCACCATTACTTATAGATGACTCAACCTATGGCACCGGCAGATTTGAATTTTCAAATGAAATTTTACCAGTTGGTGTAAACGGGGAGAGTTTTATCTCAGAAACTGACTTTATTAGTGCAACTATAGAATTGTTAAAAACAGTGCCAGAGCTTCACAAATGCACATCGGTACGCGGTTTAAACTAGTTTTAGCATAAAGATCAGATAATTTTCTAAAAAACTCTACCACCTGTCACAAAATAATCGTATCATGTGCGCATTGTGTTTGTTTTGTGAACTAGGATCTAAAAATATGAGTTTCTTAGATACTCTAACCCAAATGGGTGCCTTGTTTTTAATGGTGATCATCGGCTTTTGCTGTAATAAGCTCAAGTACATGGATGGTGACTTTAATCGCAAGTTCTCATCTTTAATTCTCAATATTACAGCTCCATTTTTGATTTTATCATCTGTAATGGGTGAGGTTTTACCAAAGCCTGAAGATATTCCTCCTGTACTTACAGCTGGTTTATTATCATATGCCTTCTTATTTATCGTATCTTTTACAGTATCTAAGTTCTTATGTAAAGATGCTGATAAAGTTGGCTCATACAGATTTATGCTGATCTTCGGCAACATCAACTATATCGGTTTCCCTGTATTAGATGCTTTATTTGGTTCAACTGCTATTTTCTATGCAGCTGTAGTTACCATTCCTTTTAACATTCTAATCTTCATGTTTGGTGTGCCAATTATCACCTCAGGTAAAGGTAAGTTTGAGTTCAAGTGGAGAACTTTATTCTCACCATGCTTAATTGCAACTTACATTACCATTTTAATTGTGTGCTTGCAGTCTAGAATGCCAAAGGAGATAGCTGAAGCATGCTCACTTGTAGGTAGCATGACTGTCCCAGGCTCTCTTTTAATCATTGGTTCTACTTTAGCAGGCATTCCAGTATTAAAGATGCTTGGCAACTTTAGAATGTACATCCTAACTGCAATTAAGCTTTTAGCTATCCCTGTAGTTCTATGGTGTATTTACAAGGTAAGCCCGCTTGATTATAAGTATGCTCAAGTTCTAGTAGTGCTTTTTGGTATGCCAGTTGCTTCAATTGGTACTATGCTTTGCCTAAAGAATAATATTGATGGTTCAACCATGTCTGAAGGTACTTTCTTAACTACCTTATTATCAGTACTATCAATTCCATTACTTGCCTTAATTCTTTAATTAAGTCTTTTTCTGCCACAGTCTTTAAGTGGCAGAATTACTCTCCATCCCAACATTCCACGAATCTAAAGATCTTCTATTATTAACTTAGTTATAACTAATAACTATCGCTAATTATTAATTATTGATTTTAGCCAATTTTTTCTTGAAAGGGTGTTTTACAAGGTGTTTAATACTTATCAATTCGATAGGTTATATAAATTTCCTACCAAGATTTAACGATAAACAAATTAAAGGTAATGTTATGACACAGTTTAAGAAAGTAGAATCAGCAGTAATTCACGCAGGTATTTATGGCGATCAGTACACCAAGTCTGTAAATGTTCCAATTTACCAAACCTCAACTTATGGACAGCCTGCTCTATATGAAAAGGGAAGTTGGGAGTATTCAAGAAGCGGAAATCCAACTCGCGCTGCTTTAGAAAAGTTAGTTGCCGATCTGGAGCATGGCAGTGCTGCTTTTGGCTTTGCCTCAGGTATGGCTGCAATTACCGCTGTTTTCCAGTTATTCAACTCTGGCGATAAGATTTTACTTTGTGCTAATGTGTATGGTGGTACCTTTAGATTACTAGATACTGTATTCAAGCAGTTTAAACTTAACTTTGAGTGTGTAGATACCTCTGACTTATCTAAAGTTGAAGAGAAGATCACTGAAGATGTTAAAGCTATCTATGTGGAAACTCCCTCAAATCCACTTTTAAATATTACCGATCTTAAAGCTGTAGCTGATCTTGCACATAAACATCAGATCTTAAGTATTGTCGATAATACCTTCTTAACCCCATATCTGCAGCAACCACTAGATTTTGGCATTGATATTGTCATCCATTCAGCTACTAAATACTTAGGTGGTCACTCTGATGTAGTTGCAGGTTTAGTCGTGGTTAACAGTCAAGAGCTTGCTGATAAGGTTTACTTTGTGCAAAACACAGCAGGTGCCATTGTCGGTCCTTTTGATGCTTTCTTATTATTACGTGGTATTAAGACTTTAGCAGTACGTCTTGATAGACATTGTGAAAACGCCCAAAAACTTGCTGAGTTTCTAGATAAAACAGATGGTGTAACTAAGGTTTACTATCCAGGGCTAAAGACACATCAAGGTTATGAAATTCATCAAAGACAGGCTAAAAATGGCGGTGCGATGATCTCCTTTGAATTAGATGATAAACATGATGTTAAAAAGTTCTTTAGTGCTTTAGACACTATCTTACTTGCTGAGAGTTTAGGTGGTGTAGAATCTTTAATTTGTCATCCTGCTTCTATGACTCACGCAGCTTTGTCTGAAGAGGAGCAATTAAAAGCTGGTATTACCAAAAACTTAATTCGTTTTTCAGTTGGTATTGAAGCTTTTGAGGATTTACGTGACGATTTAGATAATGCCATCAAGGCAAGTGCTGTCTAGTTCAAACTTTAATTTACAAAACGCTTACAAATATAGGCCTTTTTGGTATCATACGAACAATATCAAGAAGGCTTTGTTATGAGAATTAAAGAACGTAGTATTTCTAAAAGAATTATTTTAACCCTCCATTATCTATTACGTATGTTTAGGGAGCTTAACTATGTTAAGTTAGTCTCTCCATATCGTGGTAATGTGGTGCCTTCAACACTTCTATCCGATGTCATTATGTCTAATGATGTCTTTGGTTCTACTCTAGGTATTCAACCAATCATTGGCGAGGCTAAAGCTCCTTGCAATTGTGTTGTTGCAAGAATCAGTGATCTTGGTAATGCCATGGTCTTAAAGTCAGGTAAAACTGAAATTGTGATTAACATTGGTCTTGATTATGAGCGTTATCGCAAAGAGCAGTTTAAGACTTTAGTAGAAGTTGGTCAGAAGATTAAAAAAGGCCATAACTTAATCGCCTTTGATTTGAATTCTTTGTATGAGCAGGACAGATACTTTGTATGTACCGTAACCGTAAAGCCTACTAAAGCTAATACCTTTACTCGCTTTATTAATGCTAAAAACGTCGATTACGATACAATTATCTGCAATGTAAACCTAGGTTAACATCATATATTTGGTATATATGGGGCCAAGATTTAGATCATATAATCGTTTGAGTACATCTCAATTTGTCTATCTAAGAGCTCTTGTAGGGAAATTGAGTCTAGATACTCAGTTATTACCTTATATAATCCTTTCCATACCGGTAGAGTTACACATTGCGCAGCTCTATCACAATTCATAGGCTCACACTCAAGACAGGAAACTGGAGCTAGATTACCTTCAGTTAATCTTAAGATGTCACCAACAGAATACTCACTTGGCTCTCTTGCTAATTGATATCCGCCTTGAAAGCCACGGGTTGTGATTAAAAAGCCTGATCTATTTAAAAGGGGAATGATCTGCTCTAAATATTTTTTGGAAATGTTCTGACGTGCAGCAATGTCTTTTAGAGTAATTACGCCTTCATTTTTATGCTCTGCTAAATCTATCATTAAGCGTAAAGCATATCTGCCTTTAGTTGAAATCTTCATAAAGTCTTACCAAAACAAAATTATTTTACTTAAATCACTACTATTTTACTAGGAATTATAGTATTTTTAAATCATAAATTGTACAATCACAAAAAGATTTACAAAAACAGTTCACATATTTTCATTGGACTTGATATGACTTTAACTCAATTACACTATGCAATTACTATCTCTGAGACTGGCTCTTTTAATAAGGCAGCTCAGATCTTATATGTCTCACAACCTAGCTTATCAAACGCTATCCACGATTTAGAAGATGAGTTTTCAATCTCTATCTTCCACAGATCAGGTCGTGGTGTGACCTTAACTAATGATGGCGTGGAATTTATTGCTTATGCTCGTCAGGTATATCATCAATATGAGTCATTACTTGATAAGTTTGGTAAAAATGGCACGGTTAAAAAGAAGTTTGGTGTTTCAACTCAGCACTATTCTTTTGCAACTAAGTCATTCGTGGAGATGGTGAAAAACTTTAACACCGCAGAGTACGAGTTTGCTATCCGTGAGACTAAGACTCGTGAAGTAATTGATGATGTGGCTACTCAAAAATCTGAAATTGGTATTTTGTACTTATCAAATTTCAATCGCAACATGATCTTAAAGCTTTTAAATTCTGCTGAGCTTGAGTTCCACCATATCATTAACTGCCAAGTATATGTGTACTTATATAAAGAGCACCCACTTGCTAAACTTAAAGAAATCCACTTTAAGGATCTAGAAGATTATCCATCACTATCTTTTGAACAAGGTGATAATAGCTCTTTCTACTTTGCCGAAGAAATCTATTCAACAAAAGAATACCTAAGAACGGTTAAGGTAAATGATAGAGCTACCATGCTAAATATGATGCGTGGTTTATTAGGCTTTACCTTATGCTCAGGTATTATTTGTGAAGAGTTAAATGGTGAGGATTATGTAGCAGTGCCATTTAAGCCAGATGATGGTGATGAGGATGATAATATGTCCATTGGCTATATTGTCAAAAAGAATCAGATCTTATCTCACATGGGCAAGCTCTACATTGAAGAAGTGCAAAACTACTTTAAGCGCTTAGGTTTAAAGCCAAGCCTTTAATCAAAAATTCCTTTAGCAAAAATAAAACCTTCAATCAATAGACTGAAGGTTTTTATTATCTTTTATAAGCACCTTGATACAAGGTGCATAAACTTAATGATTAGTCAGCAATCTTTGTGCCTTGCTTTACTTGTCTAAAGTGGAAGAAGGCAATTACTACTAATAAAATTACCAAAGCAGTACCAAAGCTTAAGAATAAGTTGTGGGTTAGACCTGCTACTACATAACCTATGAAGGTAGCAACAGCAGCTACAATGGCATAAGGCAACTGAGTGTAAACGTGCTCAATGTGAACGCAGCCAGAACCTGCTGATGATAAAACTGTAGTATCTGAAATAGGTGAGCAGTGATCACCAAACACAGAGCCTGCTAGAGTTGCTGAGAGGGTAATAATTACTAATTCAGTTGAAGTTGGATCAATAGCTTGTGCTACTAATACTACGATAGGAATTAGAATACCAAAAGTACCCCAAGCAGTACCGGTTGAGAATGATAAGAAACCTGCGATTACGAAGATCACAGCAGGGAGAATTGCACCTACGAAAGCTAAATCGTTTTGTACAATTGAAGAGATGAACTGTGGAGCTTGTAGAAGATCACGGGTTACACCTGAAATGGTCCAAGCAAAGGTTAAGATCATGCAAGCAGGTAACATAGCTTGTACGCCACGTAAGAAACCATCCATGAACTCTTTTAATGATAAAACCTTACGAGGAACTAACATTAAGAAGGCTACAATTAAAGCACCGGTTGAGCTTAATACTAAGGCACGTGAAGAGTTGGTGTTACCAAAAGCAGCGCCTAAAGTGTGGTACTGCTCATCATCGCCCCAATAGCCACCTAAATAAAGCATAGCTAAAGTTGCAAAGACAATTAAAGATAAAATAGGTACTACCATATCTGCAATGGTGCCTTTTTCTTTAATAGTTACGTCTTTTTCACGAGGATCTTTTTTCTCTTCAACTACAGTTTTTTTAGCCTGTGATGCTTCTTTTTCAGCCTTGTACATAGGACCAAAGTCAATGTTGAAGATACATACTAAGAATACCATTAAGATACTTAATAAAGCATAGAAGTTCCATGGAATGGTAGCTACAAAGGCACCGATATCAGAATCAAAAGCTTTAGTATCTTTTAAGTTTGAACCTACAGCTGCTGCCCATGATGAAATAGGAGCAATAATACAAATAGGAGCTGCAGTAGCATCAATGATGTAAGCAAGCTTAGCACGGGCTATTCTTTGTTTATCTGAAATTGGGCGCATTACAGTACCCACGGTTAGGCAGTTAAAGTAGTCATCAATAAAGATGAATAAGCCTAAACCTGCGGTTGATAACAAAGCACCACGACGGCCTTTGATCTTAGATGATGCCCACTCACCATAAGCTTTAGAAGCACCTGCCATGTAAATTACATATACAAGCGCACCTAAGAGTGAACAGAAGAGCACAATGTTTAAATCAAACTTATTGCACATTACCTCAAAGGCATTGTTAAAGGTGCCAACAAGGATGTTGCCATCTGTCTTTAGGGTATAAATTAAAGTACCTGATAAGATACCTAGAATTAAAGAAGAGAATACTTCTTTGGTGATCAGTGCTAATACCACTGCAATGACTGGAGGGAGAATGGATAATGCTCCCACTGATACTGGATCCATAAAATAGCCTCGTTTAGGATATTATATTTTGCACCGTTATTATACATCGTTAATTCTGATGAGATTAAAGTGCTTTATTTTGGGGCGTATTTTATGTCAAAGATCAGTGGTAGGTCAAATTATCTTGTGTAATCCTTAGACTCAACAACGCAATCTTTATCGCAGAATGCTATTCCAAATGCTTTTATTGTTCTAACTCTAGGATTTTTGATAAAGAGCACCTTGTAGTATCCTTTACCTTCAATTTGCTTTAATGCTTCATTTGATTTTTCGTATAACTCCTCTACAACCTTTGTAGCCTTAATTTCAATAATCACACCAATGGGTGGTTTTGTTACATCGTTTGTTTGAATAACAAAAGCTATATCAGCTCGACCACTTCCTAATTCAATATTACTGTCATATTTTAAAGCTTTGTCTTTAACAACTTGCGACAGAACTCCATTTAAAAATCCATGATAGTAGTTCTCATGAGGTCCAGGAACAGCATAATCAATAATGCTTACGTACCCTAGAAGTAGAGAGGATAGCGAGTTTTCAAGAGCGTGTACATCACCTTCAATAAGTGCGTTAAAAATCGGATCAGACTTTTGATTAAATGATGAATTATTTTTACTAAAGCACCATTTAATTAAGTCATTTAAGCAATAAAAAGGTCTTAGAATTGAATTTTAATATTTTTGGACAAACTGAATGGTCTAAAGATGCAATAGATCGGGATATAAATGGACAAAACTAGTGAGCAGTTCTAGGACAAATTAAATGAGCTGTAACAGCGTCTAGGTCTAGTAAAAAGACCACATTGAAAGCTGTCTTCCATTGCTTCTTTGATAAATCTTGTTTTGTCTACATAGTAATAGCGAATTGAGCCAAATAAGTCTTCAAATTCCTCAATACCAACTTTGTTTGGTTGAATTGCTAACATAATAGATCCTTAATCAAAAAGTAGATATCGTTAGTATAGACTAACGACAGACTTTAACATAGAGAAAAGATTCAAAATTATGAGTGAAGTTCTAGGTTAGTTGCTAAAAGTCTTTGATCCAACATTAATGTCAGATACTTCACCTTTAGTAGTTTCACTCACCATGCGTGGGGCAGCATTAGTAGAATTGTTGGAATTGGAGCTATCAGAGTTTTGAACTTTAGATTTTGGATCAGACATAGATGACTTATCATCACCCTTGTTCATTTTCTCCATTGTCTCTTTTTGCTTCTTCTCTGTAAGCTCTTTTTGAGCTTGGTTTAATTGCTCTTGAGCTTGTGCTGCAACCTTTAAGTCTTGTCCAGAAGGTTCAGCAGGTGCATGGGCTGCTTTAATCACAGTCTGCATCTTAGAAATAGTTTTCTCAGGGGTATTCTCTTTACCCACATCAATATTTACATGGCCGTTTTCTACATAGCTATTACCATCAGGACCTTTGGTGTATTCATACTGCGGAGCTGATGCATATTGACCACCTGCTGCTTGATGAGCTTTTTCGTGGGTTTTAACTTCAGTATCACGAGCTTTAAGTTGATTTACTTTATCCTGCTCTTCGTCAGTTAAATACTCACCATTGCCTTTTTTATCATTGTGGTTTTCTTGAGCTTCTTTTTGCTCTTTTTCATGAGCCTTGTCTGCTTGAGATTTCTTTACAACAGAATCTTTATCATCATCCTTATTTAAAGGATCATCAACAACAGAGAACTCTACATCAACAATATCCTCACTTGGGGAGGTCTTAATGTTAATGCCAGGCATTGAAACATTATTTGATGTTGTAGCCTGTGTTGTATCTTTTTGAGTTTGACCAAAAGCAACTGAAGAGTTTTGCATAAAGGCTTTTAAAGCTTTATGTCTTTGATTTGAAAAGTAGCTATTACCAGTGTCTTGATTTTGGCCAAAGGCGCGATTTGAAAGTGTAACTACATCATCTTGTAGGGTATTATTGCCTTGTTCTACAAGAGGTTTTACAATGGCTGGATTTTTCTCAAGAGGTGTTTTTTGTGCCTTTCTAGAGTCAATAGCATTATCTCTCTCAAAGACATTGCTTTGAGAGCTTTTAAAGCTATTTATAAGACTACCTAAAATGGACATACTTCACCTATAGTTTTTCTTATTATCGTTAACGGCAATAAAACTTTAAAACTTTAGAAAAAATTTAAAAATTTTATAAAAAATAAATTCTTCTGTAATTACAATAAGTTAGTATTGGATATTGCTTCACCCTATGTTTAGTAAAGGTAATTAAAGCCCACCTTTAAAGTATAGTCATGGATATGTATGTCTTTTTGATAGTCACTTTGAACTTTAAAGTTTAAATTTCCTTTTTGGGCGTTAAGACCAAGAGTGCCTCTGTAGACAACTTTATTTTATTGTTAATAAAATCTTACTTAAAACCGTTCCCAATTCTTAACAAAATTTATCAAAAATGGCAAGAATAAGCGTTTTTTCAATAAATAAAGCAGGCACAAAGACCTGCTTTAAACACGATTGAAAACTTATTTAAGATATTTTTAGGCTTGAGTTGCCTGCTCAGGTACTTTTTTAAATCTTGGGATTAAATAGAAGAGTACAAAGATATCTCCAACTAAACAAATCGCACCACCGACCATACCAATGTATTTAATGCCGAGGTTATCAATAACCTTGCCACCAACCATCGCACCACCTCCGATGCCTAAGTTGTAGATACCTGAGTAGATGGACATTGCAATAGCTGTGCTTTGTGGCGCAAATCTTATGATCTCGTATTGATAAGCAAGATTATAGGCAGTAATACCTAAGCCCCCAACCTATTATGCATAAGAACATGG
Source organism: uncultured Succinatimonas sp. (assembly GCA_900316375.1). Lineage (GTDB taxonomy): Bacteria > Pseudomonadota > Gammaproteobacteria > Enterobacterales > Succinivibrionaceae > Succinivibrio. The sequence goes on from ONCS01000208.1 coordinate 36,470, forward strand.
TAATAGGAGAGATCGCACTAAACTGTAGTAGAAGTACAAAGATACCTGTACCAATAACTGCAAAGCCTACAAAGAAGTAGTGGAATTTAGCAAATAACTTATTAAATAAGTATGAGCCAATAATACCAATACCACCAAACACAGCTAGGGCAATGGTGACTACATCCGCACTCATTTGACTTACTTGAGCTAAAAATGGCTCAATGTAGCTATAGGCTGCGTAGTGACCTGTAATTGCTACAGCGGTTAGCAAGTAAATACCGCCTAAGTCTCCAGAGAAGATTAGCTTTGGTAACTCTTTAATCTTAACAGTTCCTGTTGATTCAATTTTTGGAAAGTAAAAGAAGATTGAGATTAAAAGAATTAAAGTTGACATCCTCCCCTTGCTAAAGCAAGGGGATTCCTACCGCCCCATATAGTTTCCTATATGGGGATTCGACGGGTTCGCGTTGC
>ONCS01000202.1 GCA_900316375.1 uncultured Succinatimonas sp.
AAAGAAGGGATGCTATCTTAGGTGGTGTCCCTTTTTGTTTTTAGACTATAATGGTTGAAGAATTGACCTTTAGGAGTTAAGCATGAAGATGGATTTAGCGTCCTTGTATGAGCATATGCACGACGCCCTTGATGGCATGTACTACTCATATTCAGAGCACGAGTACCATCTTCAAAAAGTTAACTCTACCCATAATGATTTGGTGCATGAGGCGGTGTTTACTTTTGATAAGAACTTAGCCTTCATCACGTGGCAAAATTTAGCAGTTTTAGAAAATGTTGAAGCAACACTTCCTGAGGTCATTACAATTTTAGATGGATGTAGAGCAAAATCAGTTTCACCATTTGATAGTAAAAAAATCCTGTCTTATGGCCAAGCTTGTCAGATACTGATGCAGCTTTTAAAAGAAGGTAGATTTAATCTTGATAAACAAATTCTTTGTGCAATCCATCACTACTGCGCTCAAGCTGACTTAAAAACTGATGACAGAGGTGCTTTTAGACGTGAGAATGTCATCATCTCTGGAACTTCATACGTGCCACCTAAGTATGAAGATCTTGAGGATATCTTCAAAGAAGGCATTGATTTCATTAACATGCATGTAGACAATCCTGTTGAAAAGGCGCTTTTAGCATTTCTCTTTTGCTGTCGTTCTCAGTTTTTCAAAGATGGTAATAAGAGAACTGCTAGTATCTTTTTAAACGGTATCTTGTTAAGTCATGGCTTTGCACCGATTGCCATCTTAAAAGACTTTAAACAAGAAATGGTTAAGCTGTTAGTAGAGTTCTATGAAATTGGCAATGCAGATCATATCATTGATTTCTTTAACAAAAATTTCGATGAACAGTTTAAAGACAGATCAGAAGAGGCTAAACAAAAAAGCGACAGAGCTTTTGCAGATTTTCTAAAGTAAAAAGGCATTAAGCTAAAAAAGTACAGCGATGCTAAAAATTGAAATAAGACTTCTTGAAATGCATTCTTATTTCAAAAAGTGGCATAAAATTGAAATAAGAAACTTAAAATTGGTTTCTTATTTCAAAAAGTGGTTCAAAATTGAAATAAGGAAACTAAAATCACCTTCTTATTTCAAAAATGTTATGAATTTTGAAATAAGACTTTTAGTTAATCTCTACATAAGTGGAGGCAACCTTACCTCCGCTTTCAATTTCAAATAAGCCATTATTAACGTTAAAGCTATTTAAATCATAGATGCGCATCTGACCTATAGTTTCTTCGCCACAACGTAAGGTACGTCGCTTTGATACTAAGTCCATGCCTACGCGTTCACCATTTAAGGTTGCTTTAATTGGGGATCCAAAGCCTAATACATACACTTCAACTCTGTCTGTGTAGACCTTACGAATACCCACAGCTAGTACCTTTTCTTCGTTCTTAACTTTAAGCTTATTGTAACGAGCACATAGATAATGATCTTCAAGTGCATATGAAGGGGAGAGTAGGCTAAGACCTACTAAAGATAAGATAAAGGTACGTAGTATTGTTTTAAGCATAAAAAATCCTCGATGGCTTATTTTACCATTGAGGATTAGTATTAGTTAGTTAAAAATCAAAGCTTAATATAAATTATAAAGCTTCAATTTCCTTTAACTGAGCTTGTACCTTAGCAAGCTGAGTCTTATTAAGCTCTAGCTGTGCCTTAGCACCTTCAATGATCTTAGCAGGTGCCTTTGATACGAAAGCTTCGTTATTTAGCTTGCTCTCGCCTGACTTGATGTTACCTTCAAGTTTAGCAATCATGCCTTGTAGACGCTTAATCTCTTCTTCCTTGTTAACAAGTGAAGACATAGCAATTAAGATCTCAGCCTCACCAATTGGCTTTGCAGTGCATGGAGGTAATTCATCATTTGCGCCTACAAACTTAACTTTTTCAATGTTAGCTAAGTTCTTCATGAAGATGAAGTTGTTCTCAGCGCATGCCTTTTCAGCATCGCTTGCACCACGCATCATAGGAGCTAGGGTAACAGAAGGTGCTACCTTCATCTCAGCGCGTAGGTTACGAACGGTAGTTGCAAAGTCTTTAATGAAGTTGATATCAGCCTCAGCTTGAGCATCCTCATCAAAGTCTGACTCTAGTGGGTATGGAGCATTGATGATGGTCTTAGACTCAGTCATCTTGCCAACCATAGGAGCAGTTTGTGCCCAAATGGTCTCGGTTAAGAATGGCATTACAGGGTGAGCCATGCGCATTACAGCCTCTAGAACCTCAACTAAGGTGTAAGCTGTAGCATTCTTTTGAGCCTCAGTTGCAGTCTCTGACTTTAAGATAGCCTTAGTAAACTCTAGATACCAATCGCAGTACTCATTCCAGATGAACTCATAGATGTTTGCTGCAACTTGGTCAAATCTAAAGTTGTTAATTGATGAGGTTACCTGAGCAATAGCTTTCTTCATCTTTGAACGGATGAACTTATCAGCTACTGATAAATCTGCAGGATTTGGCTTAACTAAGGCCTTCTCACCAACATTCATGAGCACGAAACGAGATGCGTTCCAAATCTTGTTACAGAAGTTTCTATAACCATCTAAACGCTTCATATCCCAGTTGATGTCACGGCCATTTGAAGCTAGAGCACATAGGGTGAAACGTAGTGCATCGGTACCGTGTGGTGCAATACCATCAGGGAACTGCTTAGCTGTACGCTTAGCAATCTTCTCAGCCATCTGAGGCTGCATCATGTTAGCAGTACGTTTGGTTATTAAGCTGTCCTTATCAATACCGTCAATCATGTCTAGAGGATCTAAAACGTTACCCTTAGACTTAGACATCTTATTACCTTCCTCATCACGGATAAGACCGGTAACATAAACAGTCTTGAATGGAACCTGTGGAGTACCATCTTCGTTCTTCATGAAGTGCATGGTCATCATGATCATACGAGCAACCCAGAAGAAGATAATATCAAAACCGGTTACAAGAGCTGAGGTTGGGTGGAACATCTGAAGTTCTTTAGTGTTATCAGGCCAACCTAAAGTTGAGAAGGTCCATAGAGCTGATGAGAACCAGGTATCTAGAACATCTGGATCACGAGTTAACTTAACGTCAGATGCTAGCTTGTACTTAGAGCGAACCTCGTCTTCGTTACGAGCTACATAAACCTTACCATTCTCATCGTACCAAGCTGGGATTCTGTGGCCCCACCATAACTGACGAGAAATACACCAATCTTGAAGATCATTCATCCATGAGTAGTACATGTTAGTGTACTGAGCTGGAACGAACTTGATTCGACCGTCTTTTACAGCTTCTACAGCAGGTTTGCCTAAAACACTTGCACGAACGTACCACTGATCAGTTAGCATTGGCTCAATTGGCACACCACCACGGTCACCAAAAGGCTGTGATAAGTTATGATCTTCAATATGATCTAATAGACCTTGAGCCTTTAGATCTTCAACCATCTTGTCACGAGCTACAAATCTATCTAAACCACGGTAAGCTTCAGGGATAAAGCCACTTACCTCAGTTGTAGGAACACCATTAGTATCAAATACTTCTGCTTCATCACGAATGTGAGCATCCTCGGTTAGGATGTTGAGCATTGGAAGTTTTTGTCTCTTGCCTACAGCATAGTCGTTAAAGTCGTGAGCTGGGGTGATCTTCACACAACCAGTACCGGTGGTCATATCAGCGTGGATATCAGCTACAACAGGGATCTTACGACCTACTAATGGAAGCTCTAGGAATTTACCAACAACTGACTTAAATCTTTCATCAGATGGGTTTACAGCAACTGCACTATCACCTAATAAGGTCTCAGGACGGGTAGTTGCAACTAGTAAGTAATCTTTGCCGTCAGAAGTCTTTACGCCGTCAGCTAACTTGTACTTGATGTACCACATGTAGCCTTTAACATCTTTGTTTTCAACTTCAAGATCAGAAATAGCAGTACGGAGTTTTGGATCCCAGTTAACTAGTCTCTTACCACGATAGATTAAGTCCTCGTCGTATAAACGTACGAAAACTTCTAGAACAGCACGTGATAAACCTTCATCCATAGTGAATCTTTCACGTGACCAATCAACAGATGCACCTAAACGTCTCATCTGACGGGTAATGGTACCGCCTGATTGCTCTTTCCATTTCCAAATTCTTTCAATGAACTTGTCACGGCCTAAATCATGACGGGTTAAATTCTCTTCTTTAGCAAGCTTACGCTCAACAACCATCTGAGTTGCGATACCAGCATGGTCAGTACCACACTGCCATAGAGTGTTATCACCCTTCATACGGTGGTAACGGATTAAGGTATCCATGATGGTTTGTTGGAAAGCATGGCCCATGTGTAAAGAGCCGGTTACATTTGGTGGAGGAAGAGCAATTGAGAATGACTCTTTTGATGCATCATAATTTGGCTTAAAGCAGCCATCTTGCTCCCACTTTTGATAAGTATTGCTTTCAAAGTTTTCAGGGGTATAGGTCTTTTCCATATCCATTTTTTATTAGCCTTTGATTACTTTATTTTTTTTGCACAAAAAAATTTGGCATATTTTAGCATTTTTTAAGGCCCTTTTGTGCTTTAAATCACAAGATTTCAAGTGGTAATAATGTTGCTTTGAAAAATGTTTTGTATCGTGCTAGAAACAAGTATTCAAGTATTATGGTTTGAGAAAAGAAAAGAGAAAAAATAAGAAGTCCCTCTGCTGGTCCGCATTGTTAAGAGGCGTTGATGTATTGATTAAATTTGTTTTAGATTTTTTTAGGTTCAATGTAATTTCTTGTGTGATCTGAGTTTATTCTGACGACTCAGATCTTTGGCTTTCAAGAAAAAATATTCTTCATCAGGATA
>ONCS01000200.1 GCA_900316375.1 uncultured Succinatimonas sp.
GAAATATAAATTTAAAGAACAAACAAGGCGCTAAGCCTTATTTAAATTAACTTTGGCTAGTTTTTGCGAACTGCCAAAGTAGAGTTACAATAAATAAAGATAAAGAAAAAAAAACGCGTTAATTTGTCTTTACCCCCCCCACAGAGCGTACAAAGTATACAAAGATATACTTTTCAATGATTTTGATAAAGTAAGAAAAAAAATTAAACAATTAAGGTACAGAATACAGGATATCTGTATATCGAGAGTTTCTGTGTCATTTAAGAAGATGTCTACGTCGCATACGTGTGCAGGATATTAGATGACAGGTGTATCTCAATTAGGTTTGGTAATTTGCAGATTTTGATAATTGGCAACTAGATAATCTAATAGGTATAAGTTGCTGTATTTTGGTGTGTGTATAATAGTTTAAAATAGAAAAGCTAAATTTGTTAAAAATGGTAAATCCAGAAGAGCAAGTTTAGTCTTAAATGAGAGTAAGTTATGAATCGTGACAGTTCTGAAAAGATTATAAGAAACGTCCTTGCTGTAACAGGATGTATAGTAACTTTCTTGTCTCTCTTCTTAGCATTTACTTTTTATTATGGTAACGCCATAACAACACTGAGTTTGTACTCATTTAGATCATATCTTTTTATCTTTATCTTTGAGTATTTATTCTCTACAGCTTTTACCGGTGTAAACAGAAGCTTTGTTTTTAGAAGTTTCTTAAAAGAAGCTTTTGTTGTTTTTCAGTTTACCTGTGCACTTATAATCTTTTTAATCTTAATTCTGTTCTTATTACATAATTTAACTGATTCAAAGCGTTTAATCATTGCTTATTTTTCAGTTACTTTCTTTGTACTAGAGTTACTTACAAGAACTGTAATTAAGTACTTAATTGTTAGAAAATACAAAACCTCAAAGTTCTCAAGCAAGGTTTTGGTCATAGCCGAGACTAACTGCAGAAACTCTATTAAAGATCTTATAAAGAACTTTGACTGGAGACGCAAGATTTGTGGTATCGCAGTACCTGAGATATCTCCTATTAATAAAAAGATCAGGGGAATAAATGCTGTTTGTACCCATCATGATTTATTAGATTACATCACTCATAATTATGTTGATGAGATTTTTGTGCAGGTAAATCTTGAGCAGCACCAAGAATTAAAAGATGTACTCTCTCAAGCTGAGGAAATGGGTATACGTGTTAATATCAGAATAAATCTTGAGCTGTTTGACTACTTACCAAACTCTTTTATCATTGTAAGTAAGATTGGCAATCAGCACTGTATCTCAGTAAGCCGTAAGTTTGTCTCAAAGAGAAAAGCTTTTGCTAAACACTTATTAGATTACACTGGTGGTCTAGTAGGATTCTTAATCTTTTGCTTAGTGTATGTAGTGTTAGCTCCTATAATTAAGTTAGATTCAAAAGGTCCTGTTATCTTTGCTCAGAACAGAGTAGGACGAAATGGTAGAATCTTTAAATGTTATAAGTTCAGATCAATGAGAAGTGATGCTGAAGAGTTAAAGAAATCACTGATGTCAAAAAATGAGATGAACGGTTTAATGTTTAAGATGGAAAATGATCCTAGAATTACTAAAGTAGGTCATTTTATTAGAAAGACATCTATTGATGAGTTGCCTCAGTTCTTAAATGTACTAAAAGGTGATATGAGTTTAGTAGGTACCAGACCACCCACTGTTGATGAGTACAATCACTACGAGCCAAAGCATAAAGCTCGTGTGTCAATGGCACCAGGTCTTACAGGTTTATGGCAGGTTAGCGGTAGAAGTGATATCAAGAACTTTGATGAAGTGGTTAAGCTTGATATGGAGTATATCAATAACTGGTCTGTGTTCTTAGATCTTAAGATTATTCTACTTACCATTAAGGTTGTGCTGTTTAGCAATGGCGCAAAGTAGACAATTTTTCAGATATTAATTTTTTATGAAAGAAATGTTAAGAATAGCAATGTTCGGGCAAAAAAATCTATCTCGAGAAGGTGGAGTTGAATTAGTCGTAAAGGAACTTTGCTCAAGGTTGGCAGATAAAGGTTATCAAATTACTTGTTACAATAGATCAAGTAATAAAGGCAATAATATAGATTTTTCTGAATCAGATAACTTACCAAATGTTCGTCAAGTCTATGTTCCTACGATTGAAAAAAAAGGTTTAGCGGCAGTAACTGCTTCAGCTTTTGCAGCTCTTTATTCAGCTTTAGGTCGATATGATGTTGTTCACATACATGCCGAAGGCCCAGCCTTTTTTGCTTGGTTACCAAAATTATTTGGTAAAAGGGTCATTGTTACAATTCATGGGGATGCACAGATAATAAGCCGAAAAAATATGGGGCAGATGGCGGCGTGAGGAGGGCTGAAGATGGCGGAGCAAAAACTAAATATCGTCATGTTTGGCCACAAGCGAATTCCGTCCCGTGA
>ONCS01000066.1 GCA_900316375.1 uncultured Succinatimonas sp.
AGTTAAAGTAACAAGAGAAGACGATATAGTTGTCTCATAATCACTAATTGAGAGTTTTTTTGAAGATAATCCGCGAATTTTCTTAAGATCTTCTATCTCATCTTCTGACAACTTATTTGACTCAAGTAAAAAAGGGAAACCTTTTGCAACTAGAGAAATATCATTTCCTAGTCTTCTTAGTGCAGATTCATATGAAGTATTTAGATACGAAGCTTTAAAGCTTATAAATAAAACAGGAAATTGCCCCATGTATTTTGAGCAAAATTCTTGTTCCTTGAAAATGTCTAAATTCTTGAAATATCTTTCTTGAGTTGCAGTGTTACCAGGATTGTTTGGATCAATTTCTAAAAAAGTTTTTAAAGTTGTCATCCACAAAGTTTTGCCAAATCTTCTTGGTCTTGTGAATAAAAAGCATTCTACACTTGTTAATAAAGCTTCTTTAATAAATCTTGTTTTGTCAACATAATAGGAAGGTTCATCTCCAAAAAAATTTTTGAAATCCTCAGAACCTACGTTACTTAATAACACGTCAGACATATATAATTCCATTATCAAAGAAGAAATAACTTGAGTATATTCTATATATCTAGAATAGAACATTATCAATATTTTTGTAAAAAAAACAGTGAATAGTTCATATTTTTGCAACTAATTGTATTGCAAGGTATTTAGTGCCTTTGTAGAATACAAACAAGGAGCAAACTATGGGACATATCATTACAATTTGCAATCCAAAAGGTGGTACTGCTAAGACATCAACTGCGGTAAACCTAGCTTGCGCGATTACAGCGGTGCATAAAAAGGTATTGCTTGTAGATTTTGATCCGCAAAGAAGTGCTTCAGTTGCTTTAGGCTATGAATATGCTGATATTGAGCACAATATAGGTACTGCTCTTTTAGATAATGTACCTATAAAAAGCTGTATTACTCCTTATTTAAAAGGTGGCTTTGATGTTATTTTATCCTCAGATGATTTAGTAGCACTGCCATCTACTCTTCATGACAAGATTGACTCTCATTTATGTTTAAGTAATGCTTTAAGTAAGATTAAAGATAATTATGACTTTATAATTATCGATACTCCAGCTTGCTTAAACTTAATCACGATTAACGCAATGTGTGCTGCTGACAGCTTAGTAGTTCCTGTATGCACAGATATGTTTGCTCTCACTTCAATGAGTACCTTACTTGAGAAGTACCATGAGTTAAAGTCACAAAATCAAGCTCATTGCAGATTGCTAGGCATTGTGATCACTTTGTATGATCCAATTTTACCAATGTCACAGCGTATTCATGATGAGCTCGCTCATGCCTTCCGCGAGTTACTCTTTAATACTGCAATTACATATAATCCAAAGATCTCTGAGGCCACAGGTGCTGCTATTCCAGTACTTTTATATGATAAGTCATCATTAGGCTCAAGACAGTATTTATCTCTTGCAGGTGAGATCTTAAAGAAACTGCGCGATCTTAGTTAATCTTAATTCTTTCTAAAAGTAAGTGGCAAGACCTTGCCACAATTCTTGGCATATATATTGCTTAATTCTACCTAGTATTACAACAAAATTAGGTAGAGAAAAATGGCATTATCATTACAAACCAACTTAGCCTCGATCACCTCGCAAATGGATTTGACCAAGGCTACACATAAAGGAGAATCGGCTACTAAAAAGCTCTCCTCAGGTCTTCGTATCAATACTGCTGCAGACGATCCGGCAAATTTACAGATTTCCCATAAATTTACCTCGCAGATTAACTGTCTAAATCGTGGTAATCGAAACTCCTCAGAAGGTGATGCTGTTGCCACTTTAGCAGAAGGCGCACTTGCCGAAAGTTGTACTATTTTGCAACGTATTCGCCAACTTTCTATTCAAAGTGCTAATGGAATTTACTCATCAGCAGACCGTGTCACCATGCAAAATGAGGTCAGTGAACTTTGCCATGAGCTTACAAGAATTGCCTGCAAGACTACCTATGGTGGCGCTCAGGTTTTAAATGGTAAGAGTAATGGTATTATTAATGATGAAGGTAAGTTATCTTTGCAAGTAGGTGCTAATGCTAATACGACCATCGATGTAGACTTAAGTGTTTCCTTTACCATGAAATCGATGCAGGATCACTTAGGTGGAGTGGTTGATGGTAATGGTTATGATGCAGCTAATGAGACTTTTGATATTTCAACCATGGATAAAGCTCAAAATGTATTAGGTAGTATTGACACTTATATAGCTTATTTTGATTCAAAGCGTGCTGAGCTGGGAGCTCTTTCTAATCGACTAGAGTCAACTATCAGAAATCAAGAACAGGGAATTGAGAATCATAGCGACACTAGATCACGAATTCAAGATGCAGATTATGCTCAAGAATCGGCAAATCTAGTCTCAGCTAATATTATGCAAAATGCTACTGCCTCAATGATGACACAGGCAAATGCTTTTCCTAATGTTGTTGCTAATTTGTTATCTTAATGGAATTACTACTTTTTTAAGATCTCATCAAAGTTAGATGAGCTGTAACGTCTAGCAAAATGGGTCGCTGCTTTTGAAGCTGCGGCCTTTTTCTTTGCTGTATAGTAGTCATCTGAGCAGCGTGGACAGCAAGGCAAAGGCATATACTCACCACCATCTAATTTCACATCTAATAAAGGTGTAGCACAGCGTGGGCAAGCTGTAGCCTCGGCTAGATCTTTTAGGTATAAATCTAGGATTGCATACAAGTCATCAAAGCAAGGGAACTCTAAGTGTCTGCCACTTACATCAAGCTCACCAAAATAATCGTGCACGTAAGCTGCTGCGTTATACACACCAACTGCTAAAGGCAATGACATCTCAGTTGATAAATGTGACTTCTCAAAGTGATAGCCATTAGGTGAGAGGTTTTCTAAAACACGACGGCAAATACTGTACATCGCAATCATAAACATAATGTAGCTAGCAAAATCATTGTTTTGGCAAATAGCTTCAATATGATTTGACTTACGACGAATACGAGTTTCAATTTCTTTTTTATAAAAGTTACCTAAGGTCTTGTAGTGCACTTTGGTAATTTGAGAATTGAGTATTTTTGTACAACCTGCTGAAGCTAAGGCGGTTGCCATTGCTTTTTTAAAAGACTCTTTACTTTGATCGGCTACAAACTTAGAAGTAGTAGCTGACTTTACATGAAGTAAGTTCTCTAAAGCATTGATGAGCTTAGTACGTGCACAGTTAGTAAAGTGATTTAAAAAGCTTGACTCAGAAAAGGCGATGATCTGCACATCATCTAAGATATCTTTAGGTTGCACTTTAACTAAGCGACATACAATACCTAAAGGAGTATCAGTTAAGCGGTGATAGCCTAAAGTAGTAAATGAGCTTTTCTTTTTGCGCTCATTGTAAATACCAAAGCGGTGAGGTTCTAAAGCTACAGCTTGGTTAATAGCTGAAAGAAGAGCTGTTGGTAGATAGTCGTAGAAAAGGTTAAAAACAGGAGTTAAACGGTCTTCAGTTTTCTTAGTAATAGAGCTTAAAGCACGGTTAAAGTCCATGATTGATTGGATTGGATCTTCCTTGTCGCTACCATTGATATCATTCTTGTAGACGTCAAGTAAGCATGCTGCGTTCTTGTTATAATTTTTTATCATAGTTAGTTAATCCTTGCCTCAAAAGAGACAATCACATACCCCAAAAAATGCTGAGGAAAAATTTAAAAAAAATATGATTTTGTGAGAAATGTCACAAAAGTGACGTGCATTATATAGAATTTTTAATGACACGCAAGTTATTTATTGTTAAAAAGTGCATAGAAATCGCATTTTATTGAAATGTAAGGAAATTTTCTTGCAAACAATTGTTGTCAAAATGACGTCAATTTTACGATGATTTGTAAAACTAAATAGACAGTGATCTTGGAAAAATAAGGGGAGTATTTAAGGAAATATTGTAGCCTCAAAGGATCTGAGGCTACAGAATTTAAGAAAGGGAATTAAGCCTTCTTAGGTGGGATTAGACCTACTTGTAAGTCTTCAGCGGTGTAAATGTGCTCACCGTCGACATAAACCTTACCATCAGCAATACCCATGATTAGTGAGCCACGCTCAATAACTTTTTTTAACTGGATCTCGTAGGTAACAAGTTTAGCGTGATCTAGAACTTCACCTTTAAACTTAACTTTGCCAACACCTAGAGCACGACCTTTACCAGGACCGCCTCTCCAGCCTAAAAAGAAGCCAACTAGCTGCCACATCGCATCTAAGCCTAAGCAACCTGGCATTACAGGATCACCTGGGAAGTGGCACTGGAAGAACCATAAATCAGGAGTTACATCAAGCTCAGCTTTAACGTAACCTAAACCATGATCACCACCTTCGTTTTGAATATCAGTGATTCTGTCAAACATTAACATGTTAGGTGCTGGTAGCTGTGAGTTACCAGGACCAAATAATTCACCACGGCTACATGCTAATAAGTCATTCTTATCAAAAGAGTGGATATTACGCTCTAATAGTGAAGCCATCTATTGCTCCTTCATAAAAGTAAAAAACCTTGCAAATTTTGACACAGCACCAAGCTTTTATCAAGTTGCAAGGTTTGTAAAAAAATCTATTTGTACAAATTATCTTGTACCGAATACCACGATAGTTTTACCGTGAGCAGTAATTAGATGATCTTCTTCCATCATCTTTAAGATACGGCCAACGGTTTCACGAGAACAGCCAACAATCTGACCAATCTCTTGACGGGTGATCTTAATCTGCATGCCATCAGGATGGGTCATAGCCTCTGGTTGATGAGCAAGATTTACTAGAGTCTTAGCGATACGGCCAGTAACGTCTAAGAATGCTAGGTTACCAACTTTAGCTGAAGTTGCTGATAAACGACGGCTAATCTGTGCGGTTAGACGCATTAAGATCTCTGGGTTTACCTGAACTAACTGCTTAAACTTAGTGTAAGAAACTTCTGCAATTTCACAAGCTGATTTTGCTTTAACCCAAGCAGTACGCTTAGGAGCTTCATTTTCATCAAATAAGCCTACTTCACCGATGAAGTCACCTTGATTTAGGTAGCTTAGGATCATCTCGTGACCATCTGCATCTTTGATTAAAACTGCAACTGAGCCTTTTGCGATATAGTATAAGGTTTCAGCCTTTTCACCTGCATGAATAATAGTGCTCTTAGCTGAGTACTTATGGATATGACACTGACTTAAAAACCAGCTGATAGTGGTATCAGTTTGTGGTTTGATAATTGGAGGCATTTTATTATTACTCTAAATTCAATTGTGTTTTTTATAGCTTAAAGCTCGTTGTTCTTGTTATGGCTTAATTTAGATTTGCTGTAAATCGATGTTTTAATCTAAATTAGCTGAAAGTTCATCTTTGAACTTAATTCATATTATATACAAATATTTAGCTAATGTAATAGAAGATACGCTTTCTGCACCACAAAAATAAACACAAATGATCTAGATCACAGTTTAAGTTGTAGAAAAAAGGTGAAAAAAAGAAAAGTAGTAATTAAGAGCCCCGGAGATGAATTAAGAGAATATTACTCCTTGAACCATAAAGTTCAAGTTTGGCACCAGAAGTTAATTTAGGTTTCTGAAGTAAAAACTTCAGCCTACTCACCATTAACCGTAGACGCCAATTTCTAAGGATATCGGCTCAGGGTAGAAACGCCTAATCGCATCCCAGGGTATTGGGTGGTAATTGCTTACCGTGGTTATATAGTAACAAACGCTAAGTCTTGATACAAGTGGATTGGCGCTATATTAAACAAAGTTAGTTAAAAAAGTTTTAAAAGAAGTTAAAGTTCAAAAATTCAAAATTTAAATTGAACATTAGCTAGCAAAAACTAAAACAACTAGCACACAAATAGCAGCAATTGTGATAAGCAGTGTAGACTTATTAAAAATTAGGCTTAAAAAAGAGCTTTGACGGTATTTTGATAAGTAGCGTTGACGGGCTAAATACGCATCTTCTGAGGAGTTATAACGTAAGGTTTCTAAACCTAAAGGAATTCCTTTTTGATAGCACTCATCAATGATTTGGCGATACTTTAAACGTAGTGCTTTTTCATGCTCTTCATTAAAGCCTAAGGATTTGACATATTCACGGCTGTACTTTTCAACTTCAACATCATTTAAAACTTTAGAGATCTCATCGAATGTAAAATCAGAGATTAAATACTCTTTAAGTTTGTACTTTAGATAGTTGAAATCAATTGACATAGTGTGCCTTGAAAAGTTAATTCTTTAAATTTGCTCTATCTTACATCATTGAGATCTAGAAACAAAGAAGGCAGAGCATAAGCCCTGCCTTGTACTTCAAATTAGAATGCTTTTAGATCTGCTCTGGAACCATCTTGATGTGGCCACATGGACACTCTTGAGCACATACACCACAGCCTTTGCAGTAGTCGTAGTTGAACTCATAGCCCTTGCCAGGACCTAGTTTTACAACTGCGCTATCAGGGCAAACACCGTAGCAGTTATCGCACTCCATGCAGTTACCGCATGATAAGCAACGACGTGCCTCAAAGATTGCGTTCTCTTCAGTTAGACCAAATTGAACCTCATCAAAGCAGTTTGAACGACGTGCAACCTCAAGCTCTTGACGTACAGTCTTAGGAGCATCGGTGTAGTACCAAGGGTGCATATCCTCAAACTTAGCAAGATCGTGTTTAGCAACTTTCTTATAGGTCTGACCATTTAAGTAAGCATTTACACCACGAGCTGCGTTCTTACCCATACCGATAGCACGGGTAACAGTTCTATCTGTTGATGCACAGTCGCCGGCTGCGAAGATACCCTCAATTGAGGTCATCTTAGTCTCTTCGTTGATAACGATGTTATCACGCTCCATCTCTAAGCCTTGTAACTTAGATAGGGCAGTCTTATCAACGTTCTGACCGATAGCTAAAACAACTGCATCAGTTGGTAACTCTTCAAATTCGCCTGTAGGCTGTGGCTTACCATTCTCATCTAACTCCATCTTCTCAATCTTTAGAGAATCTTTAGAAGCTGATGCGATGGTTGATAACCACTTAACCTGAATACCTTCTTCGATAGCTGCATCCATTTCTTCTTTGTTTGCAGGCATCTTGTCACGGTTACGACGATAAACGATGATAGGTTCAGCACCGATACGACGTAGTGAACGAGCTACGTCAACTGCGGTATTACCACCACCGTAAACTGCTACACGACGTGCAATCTCAATCTCACCTGTGGTCTCAATTTGACCTAGAACAGATAGAGCGTTTAGAACGTGGTTAGTATCACCTTGAGGAATATCAACGTTAGTTGAAATTGAAGCACCTAAACCTAGAATTACAGCATCATATTTGCCATTCTTCTTCTCAGCTTCAATATCTTCAACCTTACGGCCGCACTCAATGGTAACGCCCATATCGGTAATACGCTTGATTTCAGCATCTAGTACATTACGTGGTAGACGATATACAGGAATACCATAGCGCATCATACCGCCAGCTTCTTTACCCATCTCAACGATGTGTACTGTGTGGCCAAAACGACGTAATTGATAAGCTGCTGATAGGCCAGCAGGACCTGCACCGATGATAAGTACTTTCTTACCAGTTTCACGAGCTGGGCGCTTGAACTGTAGATTGTGCTCTAAAGCGTAGTCGCCTAAGAAACGCTCTACAGAATTAATACCAACGCTCTCATCTAGGAAACCACGGTTGCACTTGCCTTCACAGGTGTGATAGCAAACACGACCCATACAAGCAGGTAGTGGGTTTTCCTCAGTTAGAATGCGCCATGCATGCTCATAATCACCTTGAGATGCATAGAATAACCACTGTTGAATGTTCTCACCAGCTGGGCACTGATTGTTGCATGGTGGTAACTTGAACACGTTAACAGGGCGTAGGGTACGCCATGAACCAGTGTGATTCTCTAAAGAGGTAGCTGGATCAAGGGTAACAGCAAAAGCTTTTTGTAACATATTTACTACTCTCCTTAAACAGCTGAATTACGCTCGTAAGCTTGCATTGCTACAGGAGATGCACTTACCTCGTCATCACCTAATAGACCAAATTGCTTAATATTGGCATCACACATAGCCTGTAGTCTTGCAACTACGTTAGGATCTGCTTTCTTGCCAGTTAAGTGTGCGTAACGACGCTGTAACTTCAAGTAGTTTAGAACAGGCTGCTTCTGACGGATCTTACGTACAGAAGTTACCTTACCGTACTCAGCTTCGTATACAGGGAAGAAACCAGTCTCCATTGCCATACGTGCAGCAGTTACAGTGGTGTTAGATGCTAAACCCCAACCTAGTGGGCAAGGAACTAAGATCTGAATGTAACGAGCACCATGGAAGGTCATAGCCTTAGCTACTTTGTACTCTAAATCACGAAGATCAGCTACAGTTGCAGTTGCTACGTATGGAATACCATGAGCCATTGCAATTAAAGGAGTATCTTTACCTTTACCCCAATCAGCACCTGGCTTATCACCAACTAATTGAGTAGTAGCGGTACGAGCTGAAGGTGGGGTAGCAGATGATCTTTGAACACCGGTGTTCATATAAGCTTCGTTATCGTAGCAGATATATAGAACATCGTCGTTTCTATCAAACATACCAGATAAGCAACCAAAACCGATATCGGTAGTACCACCGTCACCACCTTGACAAATGATACGTGGAACAGTTGCATCGCCATTTTTCTGAGCTAATACTTTAGCTGCAGCCTGAAGACCTGAACCTACAGCTGCGGCGTTACCAAATAGAGAGTGAACCCAAGGTAAACGCCAAGCTGATTCTGGATATGGGGTTGAGAAAACTTCTAGACAGCCAGTTGCGTTTACAACCATGATCTGGCCATTAGTTGCCTTCATAGCAGCGTCGATTGCATAACGAGCACCTAGTGCCTCACCGCAACCTTGACATGCTCTATGACCTGAAATCAAACTATTAGGACGATCAGTTGATGCCTGAATAGTACGCATTGCAGGATTTAATAAACGGTTACCAACGGTGTTTGAACCAGTTTGGTAGAACTTAATCTTTTCTAACATTGTCTAACTCCTGCTTATGCCTTAACAGAATTTTGGATGTCACTTAAGTTTAGTGGACCTTCTGCAAAGGTAACGCCTTCAGTCTTTTGAGTGTAGCTGTTTAAAACCTTAGCATTTACATCGAAGAATGTGCACTCTTCAGTGAACTTACCAGCTAAAGCAGCCTCTACGATGCCACGGATAGTAGTACCGAAGATTGGACGACCACCAAGACCTGCAATTGCAGTCTTAACGTCGCAATCAGTACCTTCCATTGCTCTCTTAACTTCAGGGCAGACAATACCACGAGCACCAAATGAGAAAGCACGCTCAACGCAGATAACTTTCTTAGTGTCACCAATTGCTTCTTTTACAGCAGCATATGGGAATGGGCGGAATGACTTAAGTGAAATAATACCTACGTTCTTGCCCTCTGCCTTTAGACGATCAACTTCATCTTTAGCAGTACCAACAGTAGAACCCATGATGATTAACTTAACATCAGCGTTCTCGCAGTTGTAGCAATCTAATAGGCCACCTGACTTAGAACCAGTTAGCTCACGATACTCTTTAGTTACACGCTCAATTACGCCAATAGCCTTAGCCATCTTACGCTCTTGTAGTACGCGAACTTCAGTAAAGGCCTCAGGACCTACCATAGCACCGATTGATACAGGCTCTTTGGTAGTTAAGTACTCTTTTGGCTGATATGAAGGTAGGAACTTATCTACTGTTTCTTGTGATGGGATGTCTAAGCGCTCGAATGCGTGGGTTAGCACGAAACCGTCCATACATACCATTACAGGAAGACCTACTTCTTCAGCGATCTTAAAGGCCATAATGTGAGTATCAACAGCATCTTGGTTTGACTCACAGAATAACTGTAACCAACCTGAATCACGCTGTGATAGAGAATCTGAGTGATCGTTCCAAATGTTAATAGGACCACCGATAGCACGTGATGCTACGGTCATAACAATAGGAAGACCTAAACCAGAGGCAGAATAAACACCTTCTGTCATGAATAGTAAACCTTGAGAAGCGGTAGCTGTATAAGTACGTGCACCACCTACTTCAGAACCGATAGCAACAGAGATTGCACCGAACTCTGACTCAACGTTTAAGAACTCGCACTCTTTTAAAGTACCAGTTTTAACGAACTTACCTAAGTTCTCAACAATGTGAGTTTGTGGAGAAATAGGGTATGCGCAAACTACACCAGGACGGCATAGAGAAACAGCTTTAGCGACACCTAAAGAGCCTTCGATTTGCTCAAGCATTATTTTGCCTCCTTAATATAGTTGTAAGCAAGGGCAGCGGTTTCTGCGTTAGCATCACCAATCTTGCCAGGATATCTTGCCTGGAATGCGCCTTGTACTGACTCTAGCTTTAGAATGTCAGTTACAGCAGCAAGAGAAGATAACATTGGAGCGCCAGGTAGTGGCTTACCAATCTTTTGCATAGCAAAGTCAGTAGCTGGAACTGTAAATACATGTCCTTTTGGTAATAACTTTACAATCTCAGGTACAACAACTTCAGGAGCATCTTTAGAATTGATAATAACGTAACCGTTCTTATCAAGACCTGCGAATACGTCAACAGAACCTAATAAAGTCTTATCTTGAACTAAAACCACGTTTGGCTCTTGAATAGGCTCGTGTGTACGAATTTCCTTGTTATCAATACGAGCATAGGCAACAACAGGTGCACCAGTACGCTCTGAACCGAAGCTTGGGAAAGCTTGTGCAAAGTGGCCTTCGTAGAAAGCAGCTAAAGTTAGCATTTCTGCTGCGGTCACAACACCTTGGCCTCCACGGCCATGTAATCTAATTTGAAGCATTAAGGCTCCTCGTTTGCAGTGTGTGTTTGAAAATGATCCTTTCGAATCGCATTTGTAATAATAGTGCGATTTTTCGTATTTACAAGAAAATGAAAATTTTAAGAGTGTTTTTATGAAAATTTTGTTAAAAATGAAAATTGACATTTCAGATTGCTAAGATTAGCAAATATAAGGCTTTTATTGACCTATTGTTAACAAGATCACAGAACATAAATTCACAAAATTAGCTCAAATGCGACAAAAGTAACATATAAAAATAAAAAGTAAATATATGTAAAAATTATCAAAAGAATGCACAAAATAGCACTTTTTAAAAAGTTAGTTAAAGCTAATTATTGATAAAATAATTTTAAAAATTTGCAAAAGTTTAAAAAATTTTCTATTATTAAATACAGTTTAATAACCATATTTTAATATTCAGCAAATACCGAGTGTATCTATATATGATAGAAAATAAGCATACGATCACCTCAAAGCAGATTCGTGAGCAAAACTTACAATTAGTGCGTCGTGCTCTGCACAAAGAGCAAATTTGTACAGCCTCAATGCTCAAAGATATGACAGGTTTATCAGTTGTAACCTTAAATAAGCTTCTATCTTTTTTAATTGCCTCAGGTGAAGTACTAGAAGGTGAGAAGTCACTGTTGCAAAACGGTAATGGTCGTCCTGCGACAACTTATCGTTTTAATGAGATGAATAAACTTATCTTAATCCTATCTATATATACAAGATCAGGTAATAAGTATGTAGGTTACTCGGTACATAATCTTTTTGGTGAGTGTCTAGAGCGACGCGAAGAGCTCATCGGTGAAGATACTATTCAAACAAATGAGCTAAAAATTGGTATGGAGCGCTTTACCTTTAAATATCCTAAAATTGCTGCTATCGGCGTTTCAATGCCTTCAGATGACGTAGGTGGTCGTGTGGGCTCGGCTATTCGCCATGATAGTCAATCTAAGCGCTTATCAAGTCATTTAGAAAAGCACTTTAATATTCCAGTCTTTTTTGAAACTGATATTAACGCAGCATCCTTAGGTCTATATAAAAGGTGTAAAAACCAAGAATATGTATCAGGCATTGTGCTAGTACCTGGCAAAATTCCAACCTGTGGCTTTTGTTATAACGGATCAGTTTTGCGCGGTAAAGACGGTATGGCAGGTGAGATTAGATACTTTCCTATGTACAACCAAATTGGTGTGCTCCCACAAGAGAGAATGCAAGCTGACGATTTAGCACTGCGTACAATCCGTGCGGTGATGTGTGTGTTAAACCCAGGCTATGTAGCAATCTACACAGAAACACTAAAACCAGGTATTACTGAAAGACTTAAAAAGCAATTAGCAACGCCAGCTGAGGAAGCATTACTTCCTAAAATTGAAGTGTGTGATAACCTGCGTGAGGATACCGTATCTGGCATGATCTCACTTTGCTTGCAGAAATTGGACGAGCATTAGTCAAAAATACTCAAATGCGAATAGTGCAGTTTGAAAATCGTCAAATAATGATAGATTATTCTTTAATTTAAGAAATTCAGATAAAAATTTATACATAAGAGTGAAGGATGTGTTATTATGTACCTACTCACTTATAAAAAAATTCATACTTACATGTTTTAGATAATAATCCTTACGTTTTTAAAACATGTAAGCTCCACTATTAACTAAATAAGGTAAATCAAATATGGCTAGAACTAGAGTTAAGAAAGAGCCTGTATTAAAGGAATTTTCTTCAAACAAATGGAGCCGTCAGCGCCGTATCGAGTTCATCGATTTTCGTTTATGCGTTGATGGTCGTTTAAATCGTAGTGATCTTGTAGATTTCTTCGGTATTTCTATTCCACAGGCAAGCTTAGACTTAACTTACTATCGCGCTTTAGTAAAGAATGCAAAACCTCCTCGTGAGAATCTTTTCTATGATGTGCATCAAAAAGAGTATATCCGTACCGATGATTTCAAGCCTGTATATCCAGAGCAGTGCTCAGTACCTTATTTCTTCAATGACTTAATGTTAGCAGCTTCAGGCGAGCTACCAAAGTCTAGGAACTTCTTCTCAATTGCACCTGATGTTGGTATTGCTTGTCTTACCCCTCCAAAGCGCATGGTATCAGAGAAGGTTTTAACTAATTTATTAGATGCTATCCGTAGCCATCTTGCTATGCACATTGTGTATAAGTCACTTTCAAATGAGAAAGATTCAGATTACTTAATTGCTCCTCACTCATTTGCATTCGATGGTGTACGTTGGCACGTTCGTGCATACTGCTACGATAAGCATGATTTCCGTGACTATGTATTATCACGTATTAAGAATGCTGATCGTCCTCGTATTGCAGCACCTTCAGATAGATTCCCTGATCCTATCGGTAACGGTTTCCGTGAGATTGGTACCGCAGGTAAGGATGATAGACTTTGGAATGAGACTGTAACTTTAGAGCTACGTCCAAATCATGAGTTACCAGAGGAGTCAAGATTAGCAATTGAACTTGATTACTGTGTAGGTAAAGACGGTATCATCAAGCACACTGTAAAGAAGGCTTTATTATTCTACGCAGTACGTTCATTAAAGCTAACCGATGAGTATGCAAAACTTCCTATTCAAGAGCGTCAATTAGAGCTTATCAATAAGGAAGAAGTATTTAAGGTTCTTGATGAAGTAACTCATAAATAGTACAATATTCATCGAAGAATTAAGATTTTAAGATCCCCCGCAGTGCTAGACACTCAGGGGATTTTTTTTTATGAAAGCGAGTAGCAATCATAATCCTATAAAACACAATAAAAACCTAGGCCTTATTTCTAAAGCCTTGTAACCTAAA
>ONCS01000090.1 GCA_900316375.1 uncultured Succinatimonas sp.
ATAACGTATTTTTAAAGAACTAATACGGTGCTAGACCGCATTAAATAAGTATTTGTTATAACTTTGCGTCATGCGAAAGTTGAGTTAATTAACAAGAATTGCATTTATCTTTAAAGCAATGCAATAACTACGGTAACACTTATGTCAGATCAAGTTTATACAAAATCTCAAGGTATTGATTTTAGAAAAATATTTGATACCTTAAAACTTGCATTTCCTGTTCTTCATTCCTTGTTATCTTGCCTGGTAATTGCAGCGTGGATTCTAGTTCAATTTAATGACAGAATTTATAATTATGTAGAGACAGGGCCTCAAGTATTAGACTTTGTCCGCAATACAACTTATTTTGCAGCTAGTATAAATCTTTTACTATGGCTATATAGAAAACAATTTACTAATTTAATATTGGCTACTGTTTTAACAATATTATCTTTGGTTGTTTTAAAAGCATCATCTGAATATGTTTTGCTAAATTACATACTTATATGTGTTGCTGTATCAAATCTTAAAATAAGAACTTGTATTATTTTTGCCTCATCTTTTCTTGCCATTTTGATTGCATCTGCTTTCTTTGCAAATTTAACTGAAATTGGTAATGAAACATGCATTGGTTTCAGGGAGAGTAGTTATAGATATCCTTTTGGCCAGGGGCACCCAAATGGTCTTGGTGCATCATTATTTTATTTATCAGTTTGCTTTTGGACTCTTTTTAAAAGCAAACTAAGTCACTTAGCATCTATTGCAATCAATGCAATTTTAATCTTGTTTTTAGTAAAGTATGTGGATTCAAGAACCTCTGAGATATGTCTTGCTCTTTTCACAATCTTCATAGCTTTGTCATTTGTATATGATTGTATTCATACAAGGTTAGGTATAAATCTAAAGAAGACTTTGTCTGCATTCTTGTTGCTCTCTTTCCCATTATTTGCGTTTTTTGTTTTATACATTTCTTATAGTTACGACCCTGAAAGTTTAGTATTCAAAACAATTAACGAATTATTTTCAAGTCGTCTAAGTTTGACTCATAACGCAATAGGTCAACATGGTTTTTCGTTATTCGGTAGTAGCAATGTAGTTACATACACTGGCGATCCAACTGGTGGAGATGGAATATTTTCACAAGATTATGCATGTTTAGACTCTATTTATGCATTCATTGCTATTCACTGGGGATTTATTGGATTATTTGTCTTTGCATATTCTTATTTTGTAATTGTTAGCAAATCTTTGGTAAATGGTAATTATCGAATTGCCTTAGCTCTGTTCCTTTTCTCTATTGAAGGTATTTCCGAAATCCATTACATTAGTATTTCTTTTAATATCTTTATCTTTTTGTTATTCGCAGAATTTGTTAGTAGGGAACACAAAGTACTATTTTCTTTAAAAAAATTCCTAGATATTCTAAAAACAAGTTATTTGAGTTTATTAAACTTTTGCAAGATTTGTTTTGTAACTGTATATATCGCAGCAAAGTCTGTTTACTCATTTTCTAAACAGAATTTTATAGTATGTGAAAATGTTGCTGAATGTTCTGATAATTTAAAAAAGAGCTTTAGACATTCGCTAGTAATTTATTGTATAAGTCTTTTAGTAATTTTCTGTTTCTTCTTTACTGATCTTGTTGATTACTTTAAAACTCTTTTTAACATCCTTGGTTTATCTGATTTTTACTCAAAAAACCTCTATATACTGTTTTTTGCAATAGCCATTGCATTTATAGTTTTTTATGAATACTCCATCTTTTCTGTAATTTTCTATGTAATTTTCATAAAGAGATTTGAATTACATTGTTCAAAATCTCTATGGTTAGCTGTTGTCGTTGGATCTGCGGTTATAGTTGGTAGTGTTATTTTTAGTAAAAATTTAATTCATAAAGAAATAAAAAACAGATCTCAAGATATTAACCTTGCTTCTAACCTTGTAAAGGTTCTCAATGATAATGGGCAGAAATTTAGTGTCTATGTGGATAAAGTACCAAGTTTATATAGAAGACAAGATCTTGAGGTTGAGCCAAAAATAGTTTTCTTTGATTCGGTATATCTTGATAAAAAGTCAAATGTGGTTTTTGCTGATCCTAATGATGAGCATATTATTTTATTTAAAAACGGTTATAAGTTTGCAAAGTTAAGTCCGACCTTATCCTTGTATGTAAGAGATGATAAACTCTTAAATATACTTGAAAAGGATGAAATTACTTTTAGCGATCGTTATACTTGTAAGAAATCATTTAATCTTAAAAGAATTGCTTTTATCAATCATTTAAGATATAAAAACAATGAGTTATACCTCAGGGATCAAAATCATTTCTTAGGTTGTATAGATCCGCTATTCTTTACACCAGGAAAGTACAGATTTACTCTTGATTATCATTATGATGCTGAAAACACATGGAGCAAAGATGGTAAGTTATTTAAGTTTGTTATAACATCAAATGATGGTACATATACAATCGTTGAGAAGAATGTCATGGTTGATGAAAATACTAATGGTGATAGAACATTAACCGTAGAGTTCGATTTACGTGAAAGTAGGTATTCTGTTAATATGCAGGTGTTTTCTAACATCAATACTCACTTATATTTTTCTAATATCTCATATGAAAAGTATCAATAAGCTAGATTGAATGTTTAATCTATCTTTAAAACTATCTAACGGTATTTTTCACTAACAGTGTTGTAATTGGTTAAAATGCAAAATCTTTATCAAAAAACATTACACAATTTTCATACTTTAAATTCATACAAGATTTTTTCTGTTCTGTTATTTGCATTATCAGCAACTTTTGTTTATCTTACATTTAATAGATGTTTTGATAATTTTTTTATGAAAGCGAGTAGCAATCATAATCCTATAAAACACAATAAAAACCTAGGCCTTATTTCTAAAGCCTTGTAACCTAAAG
>ONCS01000180.1 GCA_900316375.1 uncultured Succinatimonas sp.
GCTAACAACTGAGTGCATGATTGCTGATGCTCCTCGTAAGGATGATGCAGCTCCAGCTGCTCCTATGGGCGGTATGGGCGGCATGCCTGGCATGATGTAATCTAACATCAAGTTTTAAAGATGGCTCTAGATCATAAGGTCTAGAGCCTTTTCTTTTGCTTGCAAACTAATAGACTTTCAGTAAAATAGCGCTTAAAAATCAGTGTTCTTATTTTCAACCTTTAGGAAATTTTATGGAATTAGGTAAAAGCAAGATTGTTGCTAACGTGCTTTCCTTAGGTGTATTAGGTGGTATTGAAGCCTCATGGGCGCCAATGGTACCTTTTGTAAAAGCTCATCTTCAATATGATGATGCTCAATTTGGTAATATGCTTTTAGCTATGGGCGTAGGCTCAGTTTGCGCACTACCAACAGTAGGACCTCTAATTAGCAAATTTGGACCAAGACTTGTAGCACTTGCAGCTGGTTCTTGTCTTGCACTTAGCCTAATTGCAATCTCTTTTGTGCTTAATCCTTTCTTACTACCATTTTTCTTAGCATTATTTGGTGCAAGTTTAATTGCCTTAGATGTAAGTGCAAATGTTAATGCAGTGGTGATTGAAAAAGAGTTTAACCGACCAATCATGTCTGGTCTTCATGGAGGTTACTCTTTTGGTACCATTGTCGGCTCATTGTTTATGGCTTTGCTTTTGTCCTTAGGCTTTAATTTAACTCTAAGTGCAGTTATTGACTCGCTTTTAATTGTCGGTGCGATGTTTATCTTCTGTAGATCACTAGAAAAAGACGTAAGCTCATTTAATGATGATAAAGGCGAGGATGAAAAAGGACCTTCAAAGAAATATCTGTTAATTTTGCCTCCTGCAATTTTAATCTTAGGATCAATTTGTTTTATTGCCTACGGTACTGAAGGAGCGGTTTTATCATGGGCTACCGTATTTGCCACTCAAAACCGTGGTATTGATCCAACTGTAGCAGGTTACTTCTATATCTTCTACGCAGTTGCAATGACTATCTCTCGTTTCTCAGGTAATAAGATTGTCAAAACTATTGGTAGCCGTAAGACTGTTGTAATTGGTGGCGTGATGGTGTGTTTAGGCTTCTTTATTGCAGCTATGGTGCAACATCAAGTCGGTATGATGATTGGTTTCTTTGTGGTAGGCTTAGGTGCAGGAAACGTGATCCCGCAGTTAATCTCTTTTGCAGGTAACATCAAAGGAGTGAAGGTGCAGACTGCAATCTCCTTTATTAATGCCTTAGGTTACTCAGGCATCTTACTTGGCCCTGTGATCATTGGCCACGTATCAAAGTTTACCTCACTTGAAGTAAGTTTCGAGATGTTAGGAGTAGGCTTCTTAATTGTAGCTGCCGTATCCTTCTTCTTACTAAAAGTAAAGAAAGACTAATTATTTAAATCCAAAAATATAAAATCTTTTATGGAGCCAGCTTATGCTGGCTCTGTTGTCTCTTAGTCTACACTGCGTTCTTTTGCAATTTCACAATACTTGAGCTAATAGCAAGCGCATCTTTTTGTCTTATCTTAAGTGACTCTTTAATGTTAGCAAGACTTGCAATGGTGGGAATTGGCAAGACTCCTAACACTTCAGAGATGGCATCAAGTGGGCTTTTGATACTTACAAAATCGTTATCTTTTATGCCAAAATCTAGACCTTTTTGATGAGTTAGAGTACTTACCATGGTAGGGCGCAGGTACAGTGTCTCCACATCGCTTAGCTTAATGTAAGTAAGCTGTGCTTCAAAAAGTATTTTTGAGATCTGATCTTCTCTTATTTTGAACTTACGCTTTTTAAGTCTTAGTTTGATGATACTAAGCATAACTTTAAACAGAATGGTACAAAGATCATCGTGAGTGTTATTTAAAAGATCTTGTAGCGCAGGTGCCTCTGATAAGGACTTATTAAGATAGGGAATGACTTTATCCTTGATACTATTAGCAAAGTTTAATGCTTTAACAAAGTCATCAAGAGAGAAGCCATCTACATAGTTATAAAGATAGTCAGTCTGAGCAAGGTAGGCATCATTTATTGATTCAAAAGCGCAGAATTTAGTAGATGCAACATAGAATAAAACTGCATTGATAGGAACTGACTTATCAATGCCACTTTGCTTTTGCTCATAATCAATTTTGCTTTTTAAGCCCATATCATCCCAAAGGCGCTTTAAAAGTAAGTGTCCATACTTTAATGAGGTCACCTCAAAGGTCATAGGCTTAGGAGCGCAGGTATCATTAGCCATCGCTAGTAAGTCTTTTAAAGTGGAAATACGGTTTTTCACCTCAAGATCTTTAGCTATCTTTTGCCCGCCATATTTATCTTTTAAAGCTTTAATTTGCTCATCTGTATAATCCTCAACTCTTCCAAAACGTTTGACTACACGATTTTTGTTTTTACCATTTTCATCGCGGTAACTTTCAACTAGGCATATAACTCTAAGATTACGGTCTTTTTTAATGCTGATGAACATATGTCTCTCCAAATTCTTACATTATTTTCGCATAATTTTATTAATTACTCTACTACACGGCATGTTTAAATGTAGGAATTGATAGGCAAAACAAATTTTATAAATTCTTCGGAAATACAGTAAGTTAGATTGCTAGTGAGAAGTTATTTTGCATAAAAAGTTGTGCATAAAACTATATTTTTATATCAAATTTAAAGCTTTTAAAAGGCGAATTTTGCGTAATTAAAAAGCTTTTTTAGTTGATTGTAGTTTTTGTGGATAAAAGTAGAATAATAAACGCTTACAAGATCTTAAAAGTACAAAATAAGTTTCTAATAAAATAGTTTTCATCCCTTTGTGGAGGTTTTTATGGCTGATAATAAAAGTAAGTTAATCTCAAATCAGCTTTCATTTTGTGTATTAGGTGCTATTGAAGCTGCTTGGGCTCCTATGGTGCCTTTTGTTAAATCAGATTTAGGCTTAAATGATGCCCAGTTTGGAAACATGCTTTTTGCCATGGGCGTCGGATCTATCTGCGCACTTCCTGGTGTTGGTCCTTTAATTTCTAAATTTGGCCCACGCTTAGTCGCCTTTATAGGTGGTATTGCGCTAGGTTTAAGCTTAGTTGGCATTTCAATTAGTGATTCCGCTTTATTACTGCCAATTCTTTTAGCTATCTTTGGTGCTAGCTTAATCTTTATGGATGTAGCATCTAATGTAAATGCAGTAGTTGTAGAAAAGCTTTTTAAACGTCCTTTAATGTCAGGTTTCCATGGTGGCTACTCCTTAGGTACCATCATTGGAGCATTACTGATGACCTTACTTTTAAACATGCATTTAGACATTACAGTAAGTGCGGTAGTTGTCTTTATCGTAATGGTAGGCGGTATGTTTATCTTCTGCAGATCACTAGAGCGTGATGTTTCTGCCTTTAATGAAAAGCAAAAGCAAACAGATGATCATATACAGCACAAGCGCTTTTATATTCCTCCTGCAATTTTAGTTCTAGGATTACTGTGCTTTATTATGTACGGATCTGAAGGTGCGCTTTTAAGTTGGTCTACAGTATTTGCAACTCAAAACCGCGGTATTGATCCAACAGTTGCAGGTTACTTCTATCTATTCTTTGCTGTAGCTATGACTTCAGTAAGACTGCTTGGCAACAAGATAGTAACTAAGTTTGGTCGTCGTAAGACTGTTGTCACCGGTGCTGTAGCTGTGTGCTTAGGCTTTGTAATTGCAGCTATCGTCGAGTCTCAAATTGGTATGATGGTAGGCTTTGCTTTAGTTGGTCTTGGCGCAGGTAACATCGTGCCACAGCTTGTGTCATTTACTGGTAGCATCAAAGGCATGAAAGTACAGTCTGCTATCTCTTTAATTAACGCTTTAGGTTACTCTGGTGTGTTATTAGGACCTGTGATCATAGGTCACGTATCTAATATGTCATCACTTGAGGTAAGTTTTGAAGTTCTAGGTGCAGCTGTGTTTGCAGTGGCTGTAATTAGTTTCTTCTTACTAAAAGTTAAGAAAGACTAAAAATAATCTATCCTTGTGAAAAAAGTAAATGGGCACAGCTTTTATAGTTGTGCCCATTCTTCATTTGTAATGTTGAAGTTTAAGTTAAACTTCGATTAAACCATTCTCATCAGATGACTTGCAAAGACCGATAATAAAATCGATTAGAGCAAGAATACCGGTAATAGGTGCGGTAACTAAAATTAATGTCATTACTAAATATAGAATACCTAAACCAGTGTGACCTGCGTAGAACTTGTGAATGCCTAGACCACCTAAGAATAAGGCTAATAAAACGTAAGCAACCTTGCTTACCTTCTTAACTGGCTTAACTGCGTTGTCGCTCATATAAAACCTCGTGTTTAAAGTAGTTTTTCTTATTTCTTTTCCATAAAAAAAACGGGCACTTATCCAAAAGACAGTGCCCGATTGTTTCTTGGGTAATTATTGCAATAAAAAGCCTTTTTCACAGACACCCTTTAAAGTAAATCTAATAGTTTGCCCATAAAAGTACTAATTATTGCGTGTTGATAACAATATCGCAAACTCACATAAAAAACACGCATAATTAAAAATACAGACTTAAGATTGTGAGCTAGCGCAAGTACGCACACTTTGTGCACAAAAGAAAAAGGCTAAGTTTGAGCTTAGCCTTTTAAACAATCAGATCTGTAATTATCTGCAATTAGAAGATGTTATCCTCATCAACAGTTGAGGTATCAACTTCTGATTGAGTGTTTTGCTGTGTCTCTTGAGCTGTAGACTCACCATCACCTGTTGCAGCGCCACCTACAGTACCAAAGCTATCTTCAGAAATTGAAGTACCGCCATTGATACACCAATCAACAATGCCATTGTTAGAGCACTTACCTAAACCTTCTGGAATTGGAAGGGGAGCTGAAGGTTTTCCTTCTTGAGCAGCCTTAATAAAGGTATACCAAATAGGAAGAGCAGAGTAGGCACCACCTTCTGGGCCTTGGCTTCTTGACCAACCTAAGTCTCTATCAGTATCAAAGCCCATCCATGAGGTTGCCACAATGTTACCGTTAAAGCCTGAGAACCAAGCATCATGGACATTGTTAGTAGTACCAGTTTTACCATGTAAATCATCACGGCCAGTAAAGGTCTTAGCACGACCACCAGTACCCCAGTAAGGACCTGATAGGCCTTCACCACCATAAATTACTGATCTCATCATATCAGCTACGATATAAGCGTTCTTGTGAGAGAGTACTTGAGTAGCGCCCATCTCGCCATCTTTTGGCTCTAAGCCTGTCTCATACTGTAGTGAAATTGAATTCTTAACTCTATCAGGGGCATTTGGATCGGCTACCTTTGGAGTGTAGTCATAAACCATGCCACCGTTTTTGATAACTTTGGTGATTAAGAATGGCTCTACTTTAAAACCACCGTTAGCTAAAGTTGCATAACCTGTTACAAGTGAAAGAGGAGTTACTTCAACTGAGCCTAAAGCCATAGCTTCAACTTGTTGAGATTTAGGTACATCAAAGCCAAACTTTTTAACGTGCTCTACTACGTTCTTAACACCAATTTGTCTAATTAAACGAATAGATACCACATTCTTAGAACGAGCTAAACCTTCACGTAAGGTCATAGGACCATCATAGCGGTTAGGGGAGTTTTTAGGTTCCCACCAAGTACGGCTACCAGGATCCCAAGTTTTAATTGGCTCATCTTGGAAAATTGAGTTGATGTTAATACCTTTAGCAACAGCTGCTGAGTATAAGAATGGCTTAAAGTTAGAACCGGTTTGACGGGTTGATTGTGTGGTTCTGTCAAACTTACTTTTAGCAAAGTCATAACCACCAACCATGGCTACAATTTCGCCTGTGTATTGATTTAAAGCGACAATGGAGCCTTCTACATCTGGAACTTGTGCTAGCTCATTCTCGCCTTTTTCATTTGTGTAGAAATAGATTAGATCATCAATTTGAGCAACATCTGATACTTTCTTAGGACTTGGTCCTTGGCGCTTATCAGAGATAAAAGGAGCTGCCCACTTTAAATTATTAAAGGTAATGGTGATCTCTTTTTCACCACGGGTTACAGCATGAAGCATACCTTCTTTATCGTCAAGTTTAGTTACAACAGCAGGTCTGATGTAGTGGTAGACATCTTTAGTAAAGAGGTATTTGGCTAAATCAAATTTTGGATTTTTGTAATTGCTAATATTATCCTTTGAGCCTCTATAGCCGTGGCGTTTGTCATAGTCATTGACAGCTTTAAACACGGCATAGTGCGCAGCTTCTTGATCTTTAGAATTTACGGTAGTGTAAATTTCAATACCGTCGGTGTAGGCTGCATCGCCAAACTTATCAATTGCAAGTTGACGTGCCTTTTCAGCTACATATGGAGCATAGGCTTCAAGCTTACTTGAGTGGAATTCTGCTTTGTATGGCTCGTTGTCAGCTTTGTCAAACTCATCTTTGGTAATGTAACCTAAAGATAGCATTCTATCTAAGACAGTGTGACGACGCTCTTTTGAACGCTCTGGATTTGAAATTGGGTTTAGAGCAGATGGGGCTTTTGGCAGACCTGCGATAGTTGCCATTTGACCTAAGGTTAATTCATCTAAAGACTTACCATAATAAGTTTGAGCAGCCGCTGCCACACCATAGGCTCTATGACCTAGGGCAATCTTATTGAGATAAAGCTCGAAAATTTCTTCTTTAGATAAAACTTGCTCGATACGTAATGAAATAAAGACTTCTTTTAACTTACGTTTTAAGGTTTTTTCACGGGTTAAGAAAAAGTTACGGGCAACCTGTTGGGTAATAGTTGACGCACCTTGCTTAGCTGAACCGTTTGTTGCAGCTACGATGGCAGCACGTAAGATACCTATAGGATCGATACCGCTGTGCTCATAAAAGCGAGTATCTTCAATTGCTAGAAAGGCTTTTTTAAGTTGCTCTGGGATCTTGTCAAAATCTACAGGAATACGCTTAGCCTCACCAAATTCACCGATTAACTTGTTATCTGCGGTGAAGATCTTCATAGGAGTTTCTAAGGTTACATCCTTTAACTCGTTTACATCAGGAAGATCACCTAAAGTTTGGTAGTACAAAGCAGAGGTTGCAGCACCTGCTACACCTACAGCAAAAAGACCTGACCAAAAGCAAAATTTGACTAATTTAAATAGCACTTTTAAAGCCTCGAAACCGTAAAACTGTGCATATTTTAGCAAATTTTAAGGCTTTTGATTTTTTAAGCTAAAAAGAGAGCTTAAAAATCGCTTATGGATGTCATGGGAAATGAAATTTAGACTAAAGAAAGCAAAATTGTATTTTTTAGTTTTGATCAGAGCGTTTAACTAGTTTCATTGATAAATAGCACTCTTTACCAAAGAAACTTAAGCCCACACAGACAATGCTTTCAATCTTAAACATTTGAGCAAATAGACCATCTGCGTATTTTTTATCAAAGATTTGATTGAGTCCCATATTGGCTGCTTTTACTAAATCATCTTTTGCTTTTGCGTGTTTCAACTCTAAAATTACTGCGTTTCTTGATTGTTCGGTAATAACAATATCAGCTACGCCATTGCCTGTTTCACAACAAGATTCGTATGTGTAATTAGAGTTTTGGGAAACGTCTACAAAGATGCCATTTAAAAATGACTGATAGTAAGCTTCTTTTTCAACATTGCGTCCAAACTCATTAAAGCTTGTTGCTACAATTAAAGCTTTTGAGATAATTTGTCTAGCTTCCAAAGCATTACCTTCAAATAGAGCTTTAATGAGTTTATTTCTTGTTGAGACAAAGTTTAAATTATCAGAACTAAAACTCCACTGCTCGATTTCTTTAAAGCAGTCATATACGCATTTATTTGGAATTTTAAGTTTTGAGTTTTGTCCATATACATATTCATCAGCTACAGTTAAATAACCTGCTGAGAAAAGCAATGTCCAAAAGTAATTTGGGTTTTTGTTAGTTGCTAAATCGACAAAGCTAATACCTTCATCAAGAACTTTTTCGATAGATTCGTGATTTAAAAGTTTTGCTACATCATCAGAGTAAATCTCAGGTGCTTTTGCGTAGATGGATTTTAGTAAGTCTAAACTTCCTGTGTTTTTCCAATAAGGAAGAGGTGAAGCACTAGGTTTAGCAACCAGCGCACTTAGGTAGCTTACTACATCCCAAGGACAATAAATCTCTTTATCTCCAATGTGGTAACCATCATACCAAGACTTAAACACATCCTTTTGATTGGTCAAGTTAAAGTACTTTAAAAGACCATCAACTTCATTTTCAGTAAAGCCACAAAGATCAGGTAAATCTTGAGTAGATAATGAGCTAACACTAAAGTTATTAAAACCTGTGAACATACTCTCTTTTGTAACTCTAAGACATCCTGTAATAAAA
>ONCS01000081.1 GCA_900316375.1 uncultured Succinatimonas sp.
ATAAGTTTAATATCATTAAAGGTGGTATTAGAAAACTAAACCAAGCCTCATATGAGGTTAAAGGTTTTAGATTATTTGATAAGGTCCTATATCAAGGTA
This sequence comes from uncultured Succinatimonas sp., assembly GCA_900316375.1. GTDB lineage: Bacteria > Pseudomonadota > Gammaproteobacteria > Enterobacterales > Succinivibrionaceae > Succinivibrio. The sequence continues at coordinate 100 of ONCS01000081.1, forward strand.
AAGTTTACTTTATCTTTGGTAGAAGACAATCAGGTTACTTTGATATCAGAGATTTATCTGGTAATAAAGTCAACAAAGGATGGATAAACTGCAAGTACTTAAAACTCTTAGAGCGTGCAGGTTTTTATTTAACAGAACGGAGGATGGCAATTCCTCCACGACCTACAGAGGTCGTGGTCTCCTTGCCTAAAATTTTATGACACAAGATGAGTTGAAGACTATGGTAGCTAAAGCTGCCTTAGAGTACATTCCACAAAACGCTGTTTTAGGTGTTGGCAGTGGTTCAACTGTGATGAAGTTTATCGAGCAAATCGGTATTAACAAGGTAGCTGTTAAAGCTGCTGTAAGCTCATCAAATAAGACTACTGCAGCACTTGAGGCAATTGGTGTTAATGTTGTTGATCCTAATAAGACTGAGCCTTATGAGGTTTACATCGATGGCGCTGATGAGGTTGATCCGAACTTTAATATGATTAAAGGTGGCGGTGCTTGTTTAACTCGTGAGAAGATCTTAACTTCAATGGCTCAAAAGTTTATCTGCATTGTAGATAAGTCAAAGCTTGTTGAGACTTTAGGTAAGTTCCCACTACCTGTTGAAGTTATCCCTATGGCTCGCGAGCAGGTAGCTAGAACTCTACGTACCTTAGGCGGTGATCCTGTACTACGTAAAGATTGCATTACAGATAATGGCTGTGAGATCTTAGATGTACATGGTTTACACATCACCGATCCTGTAGCTCTTGAGCAGAAGATCAATCAGATTCCAGGGGTTGTGACTGTAGGTTTATTTGCAACTAAAGGCGCTGATATCGTGCTATATGCAACAGAAGAAGGCGTTAAGGTTTTAAAGCGCAACTAATCTAATTTAGTTTGCTTAAGGTTAAAAAGGCTCCTAGATTTTGGAGCCTTTTTATTAGGATTGATTTTAGTTTTTAAACGAATCTGAAATCTGGATTAAACCTAGTAAAAACATTATCTAAATCTCGGTTGTCGTTGTTCAGAAAACTATCCTTTAGAGAATCGATTGCTTCACTGTTTACAAATGTTAATTCATACGATTTTGTATTCTTTGACTTAATAGTCATAAAACCTAAATTAAAAAGTAGTGCTAATACATTCATACGCACGAAATTAAGAGGTTTTTCAATGTCTTTAATTGATGCTTTAAAGGTGTCTTTTGGACGTTTTAAAAGCTCTTTGATCGCATCTTCTCTAAATTCACATTGAGTGTGGAGCGCATCTTCCATACTAGCTAAAGCGTAAGGTTCAAAGTACTCGTAATCAAGACTTAAACTGTTGAGTGCTGATTTGGGATTGATAAGACAATCTTTTGTTTGGAAATTAAACCTGTAACCGCCGTAGCTATAATCTAAGTTTTTGATAAATGAGTTAACATCATTCTCACTTATTTCACTTGCATCAAGGCAGTCTTGAGTTGCTAATTTCTTAATGATGTGCTCTTGATAGTTCTCTTTAATCTCTTCTTTGGTAAAACCAACAATATTTGATAGTTCTTGATTGAAAGATATATCTTTGACATTTGATTGTGCAAAGTATGCTGTTGGATCATAGTATCTGTTAGATGTAGTTAAGAATACAAATCTAAATTTATCTGCAAAATCTTGAATTCGCAACAGAATAAAACGTAGGAAATCAGTGACTATGTCAAGTGGATGTCCTGTAGTCTCAAGGTAACAGCTCAAAGAGTGGCATACATTTAAAATTGGAGTATCAAAATCATCAATTAAAAAGACAATCGAATTTTCTTGAGATTCTTCTAAGATCCTATCTAGGTTGTCTAGAGGAGAAAAAGAATCATGATATTCATAGCCATAAGTTTGAGCAAACTTGCTCAGTGTTAGAGCAAAGTCTGTATAGATTGAGCATACATCTACAAGATCGCCTAATTGTCTATGAAAGCAATCAAATCTTAAGACTTGATAAGTATTTCTATCTTTCCAAAGTTTTTCTATTTTTAAGCCTTTAAAGTATGAATCATGATCACCATAAGGCTTTACTCCATGCAAAAAGAGTTCTTCAAGCATATCAACAAGGATAGTTTTACCAAAGCCGTTAGGTCTTTGTAAAAGTTTGTACTTACCGCGTTGGCACAGCTTGTTAACAATATCAGTTTTATCCACAAAGATTTGCTTCTTATGAATGATTTCTTTAAACGAATTACTGCCTAGAGTGAGCTTTTTGCAGTAATCTTCAAATTTGTCTGCCACTTGATTCTCTCTTAATGTTGAAATGATGACTTATGTTAGCACAAGAGAACTTAGTGAAATGTGGCGTGGCTTGAGATTGGATTAAAAAAATGCCACTTAATTTTGTGCTTTGAGACGGTAAGCTTAAGTGGCATAAATGTTTTTTGTAAAAATCTACTTTTGATTTTATCATTCTTTTAAAGAATTATAATATTTTTTGCTGAGAATTCTAAATCAAAATTGTTTCAATATAAAAAAAGCTGACACCACGATCCATCATGATGTCAGCAACGATAGAATTAGCTTGCTTTAATTTAGAGTAATGACTCGTTAGTTCCTATTAAACAATCCCTTCAAACTTATTACCCAAAGTTACAATCATATCAATTAACTCTTTTAAATCACTTCTTTTAGTAAGGGCGTTCATTATCTTTATTGCTCAAGTATGAAAATTACTTGAAATTGCTCAAAACCAAAGTATCTATTCATCATCCTTGAGCTGTTTTTATAATAGAAACTGATTTAAAATAAGTAAAACAAATAATACTAATTTAAGTATTAGAAAATCTAATACAATAAAATAGAGTCGTTTCATGCAAAGATATTTAGCACTGCAAAAGATTTTAGAGAC
>ONCS01000213.1 GCA_900316375.1 uncultured Succinatimonas sp.
GCACTTGTAGCTCAGCTGGATAGAGTAATCGGCTACGAACCGATCGGTCAGGGGTTCGAATCCCTTCAAGTGCGCCACTTCTTAAGCAATTTCCTATAAGTTTATAAATTCCATCTAGGACTTACTGTATCCACAGCATTTCCACATTAATTCCACAACTTTTCCTCTTAAAGAAAAGGGCAAAATGACTTAAAATAGTCACCTAAAAATAGTTATTAATTACGAGCGTAAAAATGCCATCTAAAAACACTAAACAAGAAAATCAAGAAAGCTTTAAGATGCTTCCTCGCAATGATGATGCTGAGCGCAACTTTATTGGCTCTTTAATTTTAGATGGAAGACTATTAGAAAAAGTACGTGAAGCTTTAGGTCATGTTGATGCTGATTATTTCTTTAATCAAAAGCATCGTATTATCTATAATGAGATTTTAAATCGTGCAGCCACCACTGACGATTTTAACGTTACCGTGCTTTGTGCAGATTTAGAGAGCAAAGGTCTTTTAAATAAGGCAGGTGGCATTGCTTATGTAGCAGGCTTAACCGAGCTTACAGGTCCACAGGCTGCGGTTGTGGAATACGGCAAGATTGTGGTTGAAACTGCTCAAAGACGAAACTTAATTGCTGTAGCTGAGCACATTCAAGAAATTGCCTATAATCCAAATGGCAAAGCTGTAAGTGAAATTTATGATGAGGCACAAGGCGCAGTCTTTGGCTTGTCAGAGAAAAATGCCTCAGAAAACTCTGGTCCTCAAGATATTTCTACAGTTGCCTTAAATCTTGTTAGAACTATCCGCTCGGATATTAACTCAAACAAGAAGATGCAAGGTGTGTCATCTGGTTTTAGAGAGCTTGATAATTTAACCTCAGGTTTGCGTGGTGGTACTTTAAATATTATTGCAGCCCGTCCTGCAGTTGGTAAAACCTCTTTTGCGATGAACTTAGTTGCTAACATTGCGATGAGTGAAGAGGTTAAATACCCTGCTTTAGTATTCTCATTAGAAATGCCTGCAAAAGAAATTGCCATGCGTATGCTATCAAGCTTTGGCCGTGTTTCAACTAAAGATCTTGTCTCTGCTAAGGTAAAGCCAGAGCAGTGGCATAACATTTTACGTAAGGTTAAGTTACTTACAAGAACAGATAGTGAGGGCGGTCAGCACGTTAAGCTTTACATTGATGATACCTCGGATATAGCGCTAACTCCTCTAGAGCTTCGTTCTCGTGCGCGTAAGATTGTACAAGAGCAAGGTGGTCTTTCTGTTATCATGGTTGACTATATTCAGCTTATGAAATCACAGACTAAACTTGATAACCGTGCGCAAGAAGTTGGTGAAATCTCACGCTCATTAAAGCAGTTATCTAAAGAGCTTGATGTACCAATTTTAGCTTTAGCTCAGTTAAATCGTGCTGTTGAAGAACGTAAAGATCATATCCCTATGAACTCAGACTTGCGTGAATCAGGCTCTCTAGAGCAGGATGCGGATATGATCATGTTCTTGCACCGTGATGATGTGTATAAGCCTGCTAATGTGCCAAAGGATGGTAAAGCAGAGCTTATCATCAGTAAAAACAGAAGTGGTGCTACTGCATCTATAGAACTTCAATTCCAAGCTGATTACACCACTTTCTATGATCCAGAAGATAACACTGTAGAAAGTGACAAGATCCCGGTTGCAAGTGAAATCTATCAATAGGTTAAAGATAAAAGGTTTAAGGATAAAAAATGCAATTTGTAACTGCTCAAATCAATAGGCAGGCACTTGTAAATAACGTCAAAAAGATTAAGTCAAAAGTACCTAACTCTAAGCTTATAGCTGTAGTCAAAGCTAATGGTTATGGTCATGGTGCTTTTGCTGTTGCTAATGCTTTAAAAGATCAGGTTGAAGGCTTTGCAGTAGCCCGTATTGATGAGGCTATGGAATTACGTCGTGATGGTGTAACTAAGCCAATCTTTTTGTTAGAAGGTTTTTATAACGACGAAGATTTACCTTTTATCTCAAAATACAATCTTTACACAGCTGTTCATGACTTTGAGCAAGTTGAGGCTATTGAAAAGTGTAATGTAACTAAACCAATTCATGTTTGGTTACAAATTGACTGTGGTATGCACCGCTTAGGCTCTCGTAATAAAGTAGAAGTTTTAGAGATTAAAAAGCGTCTAGAAGCATGTAAAAATGTAGTACAGCCAATAGGCTTAATCTCTCATCTATCAGTTGCTGATACCCCATCTGAGACAGAGTACTTACAAGAGGAGATTAACTTCTTCTTTGATGTGTCTAAAGAGTTTACAGGGGATGTTTGTTTAACCAATTCTGCTGCTATCTTTGATTGGCCAAAGTCAGTAACCCCATGGGTACGTCCTGGTATTATCATCTATGGCATCTCTCCTTTTGAAGACAGAGATGGACCTGATTTAGGACTAGAGCCTGTGATGACCTTAAAGGCTAGAATTTTAACCATTCACAATCTTAAAAAAGGCGATAAGGTTGGCTATGGCGCAGCTTATGTTGCAGAGCGTGATACCCGTTTAGGCGTGGTATCTTGTGGTTATGGTGATGGCTATCCACGCTGTGCTCCTAATGGTACTCCTGTTCTTATAAATGGACGTATTGTACCTACCGCAGGACACGTTTGTATGGATATGCTCTTTGTTGACTTAGGTCCTGATTCAAAAGACAAGGTTGGCGATGAAGCAATTTTATGGGGTAAGAGCTTACCAATTGAAAAGATTGCTAAGCTTTGCAACACCATTCCATACGAGCTGGTATGTCACGTTATGCCACGTGTTAACTTTGAGTTTGGGTAAAACTAAATTTAAGCTTACACAAACAATAAAGGCGGTAGAAAAAATCTAACCGCCTTTCAAATTTGTAAAGCTTAGTTCTTTACAAATCTCATTGATAAGTCTAATGCTCTTACATTCTTAGTTAGAGCACCTACAGAGATGAAATCAACGCCAGTTGCTGCAAAACGACCTATAGTATCGATGTTAACGTTACCTGAGATCTCTAATTGAGCTTGGCCATTAGTTTGCTTTACAGCCTCAATCATCATGTCATACTCAAAGTTATCTAGCATGATGATATCTGCTTTAGCATCTAATGCCTGCTGTAACTCATCTAGGTTTTCTACTTCAACTTCAACTTTTAACTCAGGGTGCTGAGTACGAGCGCGTTCAATAGCTTTAGCAATACCACCACAAGCCATGATGTGATTTTCTTTGATTAAGAACATATCAAATAAACCGATACGGTGATTCTTACCACCACCACAGGTTACTGCGTACTTTAAAGCAGTACGTAGGCAAGGTAGAGTCTTGCGAGTATCTAATAAACGGCACTTAGTACCTTCAATTGCTTTAACGTACTTTGATACTTCTGTTGCTACACCTGAAAGGGTTTGTACAAAGTTTAAAGTGGTACGCTCAGCTGTTAGCATTGAGCGAGCATTACCTTGTACGTGGAATAATTGCTGACCTGGCTCGATAGCATCGCCATCTTTGACAAACCAAGTTAAAGTAGCTTTGTTACCTAACTGATTGTAAACTTCCTCAACCCATGCTTTACCACAGAATACGCCTGCTTCGCGGGTGATCACAGTTGCTTCATCAGTTTCATTTTCATCAATTAGCTGTGAGGTTACATCTAAAGTTGGATCAAGCTTGCCACCTAAATCCTCTTCTAGAGCAAATTTTACAGTTGCTTTGATATCGTCTTGTAACATAAATAATCCTTTTGGATGTGAAAAATTTTCTTTTGGCTATTCTACCACAGATAGCAAACTGGCACTTAATTAACTCAAAGCAGTGCATTTAGAAAAAACTTTGATTAAATGTGATTTAGACTGCATAATTACACTGTTTTTGATATAATCAGATGTTAATTTTTCACATCAATATAAGAGATTAAAACGTGTTAGAAACCATTTCCATAAAAGATCAAGTTGCAGCACTTAAAGAGCGTGCTGATGCTTTAAGGGGGTATCTTTGACCTTCAAACTAAGCAAGAAAGGCTTGAAGAAGTAAATGGCTTATTAGAAGATCCTAAACTTTGGGATGATCCTGCTAAAGCTCAAGAGCTTGGCAAGGAAAGACAAAGTCTAACTACAGTTGTAACTAATTTTAAAAATCTCTATCAAGGCTTTGATGATCTCTTAACTTTAGATGAAATAGCTAAAGAAGAGGGGGATAAAGAATTAGAAGCTGAAGCGGTAGCAGAAGTTGCGCGCTTAGAAGAAGCTTTAGTGCGCCTTGAGCTTGAACGTATGTTCTCAGGCCCTAACGACAATGATCCTTGCTATATGGATATTCAGTCAGGATCAGGCGGTACTGAGGCTCAAGATTGGGCTGAAATGGTAATGCGTATGTATGTAAAGTTTGGTGAAAAACACGGCTTTACGGTTACTACGACAGAAATTTCAGAAGGTGAAGTAGCTGGTATTAAGTCAGCTACATTACGCTTTGAAGGCGATCATGCTTATGGTTGGTTTAGAACTGAGACCGGTGTACACCGCTTAGTTCGTAAATCTCCATTTGATTCAAATAATCGCCGTCATACTTCATTTTGCTCAGCATATGTTTATCCTGAGATTGATGACAATATTGAAATTGATATCAATCCAGCTGATTTAAGAGTTGATGTGTATAGATCATCAGGTGCTGGTGGTCAGCATGTTAACAAAACCGAGTCTGCTGTAAGAATTACTCATATTCCAACCGGTATTGTTGTGTCTTGTCAAAATGAACGTTCTCAGTTTCAAAACCGTGATCAGGCTATGAAACAATTACGTGCAAGACTATATACCTTAGAGCTTGAAAAGCGTCAAAGCGTACAAAAGGAAATTGAGGATAGCAAGTCAGATATTGGTTGGGGCAGTCAGATTAGATCATATGTTCTAGATGATGCTCGTATTAAAGATTTACGTACAGGTGTTGAATGCCGCGATACACAGAAAGTGCTTAACGGTGATTTAGACCAGTTTATAGAGGCAAGTTTAAAGTCCGGACTTTAAACTTAAATATTAGGAAAGAGAAGAAATGTCACAAGAAAACATTGGCACTGCAGATAATCTAAATAACGTTATGCGTGAACGCCGTGAGAAACTTGAAGCTCTACGTTCACAAGGTCAAGCTTACCCAAATGACTTTAAGCGTGATGCAATCTCATCAGACATCGTTAAAGCATGTGGTGATAAGGATAACGAGACTTTAGAAAAAGAGCAGAACACCTATACTATCGCAGGTCGTGTGATGACCCGTCGTATTATGGGTAAGGCAAGTTTTGCAACCTTACAGGATATGGGCGGTCGTATTCAGATCTACGTAGCTCGCGATAATCTACCAGAAGGTGTATACCAAGACGTTTTCAAGAAACTAGATTTAGGTGACATCATCGGTGTAACTGGTTTTGCTTTTAAGACTAAGACCGGTGAATTATCTTTACACGTAAGTGCACTTCGTTTACTAGTTAAGTCATTACGTCCACTTCCTGAGAAGTTCCACGGTCTAACCGATCAAGAAGCTCGTTGCCGTCAGCGTTATGTTGATCTAATTGCAAATGAGACTTCACGTCGTACCTTTGAGATTAGAACTAAAGTTGTAAGCTTTATTAGAAAGTATATGAATGAGCATGCTTTCATGGAAGTTGAAACTCCTATGATGCACGTAATTCCAGGTGGTGCTAATGCTAAGCCATTTATCACTCACCACAATGCTCTAGATATGGATATGTACTTACGTATCGCACCAGAGTTATACCTAAAGCGCTTAGTTGTAGGTGGTTTTGAGAAAGTTTACGAGATTAACCGTAACTTCCGTAACGAAGGTATCGATGTTCGCCATAACCCAGAATTCACTATGATGGAGTTCTATATGGCATACCACGATTACCACGACTTAATCGATTTAACCGAAGATCTATACAAGCAGATGTCTTTAGAGGTTTTAGGTACTACTAAGATCCATTATGGTAAAGAAGGCGAAGAAGGCTTAGATATCGATTTTAGCAAGCCATTTGACCGTCTAACCATGAAAGAGTCAGTTGTAAAATATGGCAATGGCATTACCATGGAAGACTTAGAGGATGAGGAAAAAGCTCGTGCTCTATGTAAGAAACACCACATCGAGTTAATGGAAGGCTGGACCTTAGGTCACTACATCACTGCTTTATTTGATGAGTTAGTAGAGGCAAATCTTCAGCAACCAACCTTCATTACTAGCTACCCAGCTGTAGTATCACCTCTTGCTCGTCGTACCGATGGTGATGAAGAGTTTACTGATCGTTTTGAGTTCTTTATCGGTGGTCGTGAGATTGGTAACGGCTTCTCAGAGTTAAATGATCCAGATGATCAAGCAGGTCGTTTCCGTCAGCAAGCTGAGGCTAAGAAGCACGGTGATGACGAGGCTATGTACTATGATGAGGATTACATCAACGCTATGCAGTATGGTTTACCTCCAACTGCAGGTGAAGGTATCGGTATTGATAGAACTGTAATGTTATTTACTAACGCACAGACTATCCGTGACGTAATTTTATTCCCAACCTTAAGACGTAACTAATAAGTTCAAGGATTACAAATGTCTAAGTATCAAGGTTCAATGGTTGCTCTAATCACCCCATTTAAGAATGGTCAGGTTGATTATGCAGCACTAGAGCGCATGGTAGAGTTTCATATTCAAAATGGTACTACATGCTTAGTTGTAGCTGGTACTACAGGTGAGTGCCCAACTTTAAGCCATGAAGAGCACATCGATGTTATCAAGGCTGTAGTTGACTATGCTAAAGGCCGTATCCTAGTTATGGCAGGTGCTGGTTCTAATAACCCAGTTGAGGCAATTAAGTTGTCAAATGCAGCAAAAGATGCTGGCGCTGATTGCTTATTACACAACGCAGGTTACTACAACCGTCCAAATCAAGAAGGTTTATATGCACACTTTAAGATGGTGCACGATAACACTTCTCTACCTATTTTCTTATACAACGTACCAGGCCGTACTGTTGTAAATATTCTATCTGAGACTGTTGAAAAGCTATCTCATTTAGAGCGCGTTATCGGTATTAAGGATGCAACAGGTAACCTAGAGCGTCCTTGGATTGAGCGTAACCTAATTAAAAAGCCTTTTATTTGGTTATCAGGCGAAGACTCAACTGCTGTAAGCTTTAACGTAGCAGGCGGTACTGGTGTAATTTCAGTTACTGCTAACTGCGCTCCTGCTTTAGTTGCTAAGGTACAAAATCTAACCTTAGAGAAGAAGTGGGAAGAGGCTGCAAACGAGCAATTAAAACTTATGAAGTTACATAAGTTAATGTTCAAAGAGCCAAGCCCTGCTCCTGCTAAGTATGCAGCATCACTATTAGGTCTTTGCTCTGAGGAAGCTCGTTTACCTATACTTCCTGTATCAGAGGGCCTACGTGCTGAAATTAAGGCAGAGATGCAAAAACTAGAGTTAATCTAATACATGACAGATAACTTAGATAAGACTTTAGATACAGCTGCTCTTGGTGAAAATAAAGAGCAGCCTAAAGAGCATGAGCATCATCGCATCAAGTCTTTTGTAGTCCGCGCTGGCCGTATGACTGAAGGACAAACTCGAGCTATTGAAGAGTTAGGTCCTAAGTACATGGTAGATGTCGAGGATTTACAGCCATTAAATCTTGATGAGATCTTTGGTCGCTCTGCCCCTTTAGTAGTTGAAATTGGTTTTGGTATGGGCGTTTCTTTTGTGCAAATGGCAAAAGAAGCTCCTGAATGTAACTTTTTAGGTATTGAAGTTCACCCTCCTGGGGTTGGCTCATGCCTAAAGTTAATTGAAGAAAATCAGCTTTCTAACGTTAAGGTTATCAAGTTTGATGCCTTTGAGGTGTTAAGTAAGTGCCTAGCTCCTGAAAGCGTTGATTATCTTCAGATCTTTTTCCCAGATCCATGGCCTAAGAAACGTCACGTAAAACGTCGTTTAATCAATGACGATTTTGTAAAACTAGTAAAGCCATTATTTAAGCATGGTGGTCAGTTCCGTATGGCAACTGATTGGGAAGATTACGCAATTCAGATGTTAGATGTAATGACTAGAGCTGAAGGTTTTTCAAATACCGCAGCCGATGGTAAGTACATCCCACGCCCTGAATGGCGTCCACTTACTAAGTTTGAACAAAGAGGTCAACGCCTAGGTCACGGAGTATGGGATCTGGTGTTCAAACGTGACTGATATTAGACAAGATCAACTTTGTTCTTTCGTAAAAAGCATTACCTTACTAGATAAGGTAGTGCTTATCTCTTTAAATGGCGATGCTAGTTTTAGACGTTACTTCCGAGTTGAAGGTCAACCTTTTATTGCAGTAGACGCCCCACCACAAACTCAAAAAAATCAAGAATTTGTAACCATTGATATAGCTCTTGAAAAGCTTGGTATCAAGGTACCTAAGATCATCTCCTATGACTTAAACAATGGTTTTATGTTACTTGAAGATTTAGGTAACACCACCTTTGCAAATGTCGCTGTAGGTATTGAGCAAGAAACATACTATAGAAAAGCCATTACTCTTTTACCAAGTATTGCCAAAGTAGGCTGTAAGCTTCCTTTATTTGATGATAAGTTCATTAAGTTTGAGCTTAATATCTTCAATGAGTGGATGCTAGATAAAGCTTTAAACGTTAAGCTTACAGATGATGAGCAACAGTGCCTAAATGATACTTATCAAATCTTAGCAGATGGGATTACCTCTCAAGAGCAAGTTGCTATGCACCGAGATTATCATAGTCGCAATTTAATGGTCTGCGGTAATGATTTAGCAGTTATTGATTTTCAGGACATGGTTAAAGGTCCGATTACCTATGATCTTGCCTCAATTCTTTTTGACTGCTATGTAAATCTAGATGACAAGTTAATTGAGAATCTAACTTTCGATGCTTATAGACTCTATCAAAAACAAGTCTTTTTAGAACAGGTTGATTTTGAAAAGTTTAAGTATGATTTAAGACTTACCTCACTACAGCGTCATATTAAAGTTTTAGGCATTTTCTGTCGTCTTCATTTACGTGATGGTAAAGATGCTTATCTAAAAGATTTACCAAGAGTTATCGATTATGTAGTCCGTGAGTGTCAAATTGATGAGCGCTTTGCTGGATTATCTAAGATTATTCAAAAATACGTAGTAGGAAAATTCTAATGCGTGCCATGATTTTAGCGGCAGGCCGTGGTGAACGCCTGCGCCCAATTACCGATACTATTCCTAAGCCTTTAGTAGAGGTAGGTTCTAAGCCTCTTTTGGTTTGGCATATAGAAAAACTTAAAAAGGCAGGAATTAAAGAGATCTTAGTAAACTCTGCTTATCTTTCTCAAAAGATTGTGGACTTTTTAGGTGATGGCTCTAAGTTTGGAGTATCAATTACCCACTCTGTAGAAGGCTCGTCTGGTTTAGAGACCGCAGGTGGCATTATCAATGCTTTACCTTTTTTTAAAGGTGAAGATTTTTTAGTTATCAACGGCGATACTTTTATTGATGCTGATTACTCTCAATTTTTAAAGCCTCTACCACAAGATAAAGTTGCTCATTTGTATTTAGTAGAAAATCCTCCACATAACCTTAAGGGTGATTTCTCTTTGCAAGGGGACATTTGTGTAAGAGGGCCAGGCTTTACTTTCTCTGGTGCTGCCATGTACAAGTGCAAAGAGTTTGAAGGAAAGATAATTGAGAAAAAGCCTTTACTTCCTTACTTTGAAAAGTGGAGTAAAGAAAAAAGTATGCAAGGTTCACTATTACAAGGTAAATGGTTTGACGTGGGCACCATTGAGCGCTTAAATATGGTCAATGATTATATTAAAGCTCACAACCTCTAGAGCGTAAAACTATATCCTTAAGTACTTATAACAAAAATAAAACTCTTTAAAGATGCCAAATTCAACATCAAATAAACAAGAACCAAAATTTGAAATTACTAAAGCAAAGCTGTCCTTTTTAGGTACAGCTATTGGCCTATTTTTAGGTGTGATCTTAGGTGTGATCACCAGTCACTTCTTGTTTATGTTATTTGGTCCTCTTTTAGGCTTTTTTGGCTACGATTTTCCTTTATACAAACGCGATAAGATTAAAGAAGATCAAGAGACAAAAGCTGCTTTAGAGCTTAAAGCTAAACTTGAAGCAGAAGAGCTTAAAAAAGAAGAAAAAAGGGCTAAATCTCAACTACAAAAAGCCCAAAAGAAAAATCGTGAGAATAAAGCCTCCTTATATGAAAATATCTACACCATAGCAGGCTTTATTCTAGCAACCCAAAAGGACTTAGGACCTTACATTAAAAATGCAGAGGATACCATCGCTCACTTTGGTGCTAGCAAAGAAGAGCGTCGTATTGCTGTAGAAGCTTTTAACCGCGCTTTAGATACCTCCTTTGACGTGGGTAATTACGTTTTTACCTATATGACTAATATTGGTAAAAATCGTGAGTACATTGAATACGTATTATCAGTTGCTTTCTTTATTTCCTCAGTTGATGGCAAGATTGATTTTGAAGCTAAAGACAGACTTATTGATATTGCTAAAGCTTTAGGTGCTACAAATGCAGCCTTAAATCGTATCTTTAAGAGTAATGGTGCTGAAGAGCGTTTTGCTCGTGAGTTTGATAAGCGTTCTAAGAGTAAGGATGTAGCTTCCTTTGATGAGAATAATCAAAACAAGCAAAGCAATTCTAATTCTTCAAGCACATCTAACAAGGATAAGACTCAAGAGGCATTAGAGATCTTAGGTCTTGATAAGAATGCCACATTCGATGATGTGAAGAAAGCTCATAAGAAGATGATGCTTAAGTACCATCCTGATAGACTAGCAGCTCAAGGCTTACCTGAGGATATGATCACCATCTATACTGAAAAAGCTAAGGCTGTACAGGTGGCTTTTGATTATCTTAAAAAACTCTATAGCGATTACGCTTAATTAGCTGTACAAATGCTTAATTTTTGTTAAGTGAATTTTTGCTATGATCTCTTACAATTAAGCTCAGTATTTACTTTTTAGGAATCTATTATAAAAAAAATGAAAGGCAGAATTATTGGCGCCGTTTTAGGTTTTCTTCTTTTTAACTTTGTAGGCGCGATCATTGGTTGGTTCATAGGTGGCGCATTTGACAACAAGGCCAGAATTCAAAGACAAAATGCTAGTGCAAGACGAGCCTTTTCACAAGATGCTAATTACAATCAAGCTTTAATCAATATTACCTTTGCTTTAATGGGCTACATTGCCCGTGGCGCAGGTGCTATCAATAATGATCATATCCAAAAAGCCAATCAAATTATGGATATGATGCAACTTGATGAAAGCAATCGTCAGTTAGCAAAAGGTGCTTTTAATGAAGGTAAACAACCTGATTTTGATGTTGCCTATAAAGTAAGACAATTACAGTCATTAGTTAGCGGTAACTTTGCATTTATCAATTACGTTTTAGAGATGCAAATTCAAATTGCATTATCTGACGGCATTTTAGAGCAAGAAGAGCACGATAGACTTATAAATTTAGCTCGCTTATTAGGCGTTTCTGTACAATCAATGGAGCGCTTAATTGAAATCCGTTATCAAGAAATGATGTTTAGCCGTGGTAACTATCAAGACTCATATTCATATGATAACGGTAGTTCAAACTATGGCAATGATAGTAGCTATGATCAAGGTAATAGCTATCAAAGTGAGTCAAACAGCGATAAGCTCAAGGCTGCTTATGACATTTTAGGTGTAACACAAGATGCAAGTGATGCTGAGCTTAAAAAGGCTCATAAGCGTTTAATGTTAAAGTATCACCCCGATAAATTAGCATCTCAAGGTTTAACCCCTGAAATGATCCGCTTATACACTGAAAAAGCTAAAGATATTCAAGCTGCTTTTGATTTAATTAAAAAAGAGCGCGGCTTAAAGTAGCTTTAAAAAATTAGGTAGCACTTCAAAATGAAGTAATTCCTGAGTTTTAGGGTGCTTAAACTCAAGTAAATATGCGTGCAGGCAAAGGCGAGGAGCTTTTGCCTGTATGGTTTCATCACTATAAAACCTATCACCTAAAATAGGGTGTCCAATAGATGCAAGGTGCAAACGCAGTTGATGGGAGCGTCCTGTAACCGGAGTGAGTTTGACTATCGAAGTATTAGTACCATCGATATTCTTAGCAACTTCATATTCACTACACTTATCGTAAATAGTGAGTGACTTTTTACCTTGGAGATGATCAACGATTTGCAAAGGACGATTGTCTAAATCACAGCGAATCGGAAGATCAATTTGTCCATGCTCATCAATCTTTCCATTAACTACAGCTAAATAGCGTTTTGTAACTTCCTTTTTCTCAAAGAGTTTGCCAAGACTAGAGATAGCCTCTTTATTAAGCCCTACTACCATAATCCCTGAGGTATCCATATCTAGGCGATGTGAGGCCATAGCAAGTGGATACTTTTGCCAAATTCTTTTGATGATACTGTCTTGATGCTCAGGTAGTCTTCCTGGAACTGATAATAGTCCTGATGGTTTATTAACAACCATGATCTCTGTGTCTTCAAAGAGAATATCTAAGAAAGGCTCTATTGGAGGATTGTATACAAAATCTTGCATGTAAATTTAGAATTACAGACAAAAAGAGCAGCTAACGCTGCCCTTTTTTAGAAAAATTAAAGCTTAGTCATCAAAGTGAGATGCTGCCATAACCTTACGTGCGTTTTCAGCAGGAACTTTTAAGCCAAGCTCTTCGTAGTTTTTAATCATTCTTTCAAATGCAGTCTTTAAGAACTTAGTATCTGAGTATGAGTAAATGATAGCTTGGTAGTGGCGGTTAGCTGAAACTAAGGCACCTTTCTTTTGGTAGTAGGTTGCAATTGCCATTTCACGCTTTGCTAGCTGCTGCTTTGCCCAAACTAGACGTAAGTATGCATCATGAGCATAAGCAGAATTTGGATAACGCTCAATTAAGTCTTTAAATGCTTTATAGGCATCAAATAAAGTTTGAGGATCTTTTTGTGATCTATCAAAGCCTAGATAATCTTGAATTAAAGTACCGTGCTTTTGGATCTCGTTTAAACCTTTCATGTATAGAACATAGTCAGTGTACTGAGAGGTTGGATTTAAACGAAGATAACGCTCAATAGCTGCGGTAGTTAACTCTGATTTACGTGATTTATAGTAAACGTAAATCATATCTAATTGAGTTTGATCGGTAAGCTCACCAAATGGGTAGCGAGAATCAAGAGCCTCTAAATAGTCTTTAGCATAAGAGTAATCGCCTGTTGCTGCGTATTGACGAGCTTTAGCGTGTAAGGCTTCTTGAGATAAATCTGGGATCTGGTCACCTTGGATATCAGATGAACATGATGTAACTACAAGAGCAGAAGTAATTACCAATGGTAATAAAAGCTTCTTAAACATTTAATTTGTGCCTAATTCAAAAGTTTTTTATAAAAATTTTCCGATGTTATATGTTATCTTATCTGACAGTAAATATCTAAAAATTTTTTTTCAAAAAGCAATTTATGTCAGAAATTTTATCTTACACCGTAACCGATGAGCTTCATGGCAAGCGATTAGACGCTGCTTTAGCTTCATTTGATGATAGTAATTCACGTAGTGTTTTGGGTACTTTAATTAAAGATGGCAAGGTCAAAGTAGATGGCGTTGTCACTACTAAGCCAAGTGTTAAAGTAGCTTCAGGTCAAGTAATTGAACTAGAAGAGCCTGAGCGCGATGATCTAGAGGCTAAGCCTCAAGATATTCCACTAGATGTGGTCTATGAAGATGAAGATCTAATTGTAATTAACAAGCCAATAGGTCTTGTAGTCCATCCTGGTGCTGGTTGTAAAGATGGCACCGTGATGAATGCAATGCTTTATCACTACCCACAAACTGCCTCTTTACCTCGAGCTGGTATCGTGCACCGTCTTGATAAGGACACCTCTGGTTTAATGGTTATTGCTTTATCAAAGTATGCTCAAATTAAACTTATGCGAGCTATTTCAAAACATGATGTTGTGCGTGAATATGAGGCTATTTGTGAAGGTTTAATTACCTCTGGTGGCACCATTGAAGCTGATATTAGCCGTGATCCTTATAACCGAACTCGCATGGCGGTAGTTTGTGATGGTATGGGCCGTGAGGCAATTACCCATTATCGCGTGATGGAACAATTTAGAGAGCACACTTTAATTAAGTTAAGATTAGAGACTGGTCGTACTCATCAAATCCGTGTGCACATGGCTTCAATTGATCATCCTTTATTAGGCGATGTTACCTACGGTGGTAAGCGCTTAAAGATGATGAAAGGGGCAAGTGAAAAGTTATCAAAGGCTCTGCGTGAGTTTAGACATCAAGCACTGCATGCTGCCCACATTGAGTTTGTACATCCTATAAAAGGCGAGAATATGGCTTTTGATGCTCCGCTACCAGAGGATTTTACAAACTTAATAAAACTATTACGTGAAGATGAAGCGCTAAACGGCGAGAAACTATAGAAGGTTATATGATAAAAGAGGCTACAGAGACTGTTGTCAACGACAGTATTATCAAGGTTAATGCTTTTGACAATTTTGATATTTACTACACTACTAAAAATGGTGGTGTAAGCGAGGGTCCTTATGCCTCTTTTAATTTAGGCTTGCATGTTGAAGATGACAATAAGGCTGTTTTACAAAACCGTTTAAAGTTAGAAAACACTCTCAACAAAAAGCTAGTCTTCATGGATCAGACTCATTCAGCTAATGTTTTTTTAGTAGACAAAGATGATGTAAGTGACTCAAAAGCTATGCTTGATGGGAGCTCTCCTATATCTCTAGGTGTCAAATCAGATGGCATTGTAACTACTAATAAAAATCTTGCCTTAGTAGTCTTAACAGCAGATTGCCTGCCTTTAATTTTAGTAAGTAAGGATAAAAAAGCCTTTGGCGCTATTCATTGTGGATGGAAAGGTGTCTATAAAGGCGTTCTTCAAAGTGCTGTATTTCTAATGCGTAAGTACTCATCATATGATCTTCAAGCCTACATCGGTCCTTGTATTGGCCCTAATAGCTTTGAAGTAGGTCCAGAGCTTTTAGATAAGTTTAATGAGGTAATAAAAGACGCTTCAAAAGCATTTATTCCAAAAGCTAATGGTAAGTATTTATGCTCACTTCCAATGCTTGTTGAAATGACTTTAAACAAGCTTGGTATTGATAACATTTATCAAAGTAATAAAGACACCTTCAAGGAAACATCACTTCTTTATTCCTATAGACAAAGCGCATGTACAGGCCGAATGGGCACGATCGTCTGTTTTAAAAATTAGCGTTAAAAATCAAAAATTCACTCCACAAATTTATTTGAGCCTATCTTTAAAATTTAAGTTTTGTCCCCATATTGTTTTATAGACAGAAATGAAACAATAAAAGAATAATTGAGGAGGCTCAAATGCGCTTAGACAGATTTACTGTTAAGTTTCAAGAAGCACTAGCCGATGCTCAGTCTTTAGCAGTTGGTCATGATAACCAATTCATTGAACCTGTTCATGTAATGTCAGCTCTACTTGCCCAAGAAGACGGTGCAATTAGACCTTTAGTTACACTTGCAGGCTCTGATCCAAATGCCCTAAAGCTTTTGGTAGATAAGGCTGTTGACAAACTTCCTAAAGTACAAGGTGTAGGTGGCGATTTACAGCTATCTCCACAAACTGGCAGATTACTTAATATCTGTGACAAGTTAGCTCAAAAAGAAGGTGATGCTTATATTTCATCAGAGCTTTTTGTACTAGCAGCAATTGAAGGTGATAGCGAGTTAAAAGAGATCTTTGGCCGTTGCAATTTGACTACTGAAAAAGTCAACGCAGCACTAAAGGAGATGCGTGGTGGTCAGAATGTAAATGACGAAAATGCTGAAAACACTCGTGGTGCTTTAAAGAAGTATTGTATCGATTTAACTGAACGTGCTGAAAAAGGTAAGCTCGATCCTGTTATAGGTCGTGACGATGAAATTCGTCGTACCATGGAAGTTCTACAAAGAAGAACTAAAAACAACCCTGTTTTAATCGGTGAACCAGGTGTTGGTAAGACTGCAATTGTAGAAGGCTTAGCTCAGCGTATTGTTAAAGGCGAGGTACCTGAGGGCTTAAAGAACAAGAAAGTTTTATCTCTTGATTTAGGTGCCTTAATTGCAGGTGCTAAATACCGTGGTGAATTCGAGGAAAGACTAAAAGCTGTCTTAAATGATCTTTCTAAAGAAGAAGGCAAGATCATCTTATTTATCGATGAGCTTCATACCATGGTAGGTGCCGGTAAGTCAGAGGGCTCAATGGATGCTGGTAATATGCTAAAGCCAGCCCTAGCTCGTGGTGACTTACATTGCATGGGTGCAACCACCTTAGATGAGTACCGTCAGTACATTGAAAAAGATGCAGCTTTAGAGCGTCGTTTCCAAAAGGTATTTGTAGGTGAACCATCAGTTGAAAACACGATTGCAATTTTGCGTGGTCTAAAAGAGCGTTATGAAATTCATCATCACGTTCAAATTACTGACCCTGCAATTGTAGCAGCTGCTACTTTATCAAACCGTTATATCTCAGATAGACAGTTACCTGATAAAGCAATCGATTTAATCGATGAGGCTGCAGCAAGCATTAGATTGCAAATTGACTCAAAGCCTGAGCCACTAGATAAACTAGATAGACGCTTAATCCAGTTAAAGATGGAGCGTCAGACTGTGGCAAAGGAAACTGATGATGCAAGTAAAAAGCGTCTTGAGGCAATTGATAGCGAGATTGCTGAAAAGGAAAAAGAGTACGCAAAATTAACTGAGGTTTGGAAACATGATAAGTTAATTTTAGAGGGGACTCAAAAGCTTAAAGTTAAACTTGATAATGCTCGTCATGAGTTTGATGTTGCCAAGAGAAATGGTGACTTAAATCGTATGAGTGAGTTGCAGTATGGCATTATTCCTAATTTGCAAAAGCAAATTGAGGAGTCATCTAAGACTCAAAATCAAGGTACACAGCTTGTTAAAAACAAGGTAACTGATGCTGAGATCGCTGAGGTGGTATCAAAGGCTACAGGTATTCCTGTTGCTAAGATGCTAGAAGGCGAGAGAGCAAAGCTACTACGTATGGAAGACAGCCTACACAAGAGAGTTATCGGACAAGGCGAGGCAGTTGAAGCTATTGCAAATGCAATCAGAAGAAGCCGTGCAGGTTTATCTGATCCAAACCGTCCTATAGGCTCATTTATGTTCCTAGGTCCTACTGGTGTGGGTAAGACTGAGCTATGTAAGGCACTAGCTGAGTTCTTGTTTGATACTGACAAGGCTATGGTTCGTATCGATATGTCTGAGTTTATGGAAAAGCATACCGTCTCAAGACTAGTTGGTGCGCCTCCAGGATATGTAGGCTATGAGCAAGGTGGTTACTTAACTGAAGCTGTACGTCGTCGTCCATATTCAGTTATTTTGCTCGATGAGATCGAAAAGGCTCACCCTGATGTATTTAATATCTTACTTCAGGTGTTAGATGATGGTCGTTTAACCGACGGTCAAGGTAGAACTGTAGACTTTAAGAATACCGTGATCATTATGACCTCAAACTTAGGATCATCAATGATCCAAGAGGAAGAGGCAAATCATGCTGATTACGATACTATCAAGAATAAGCTATTAGATATTCTTGAAACTCACTTTAAGCCTGAGTTCTTAAACCGTGTTGATGAGACTGTGGTCTTCCACCCATTGAATAAGGAACACATTAAGGCAATTGCTAAGATCCAGCTTGAGACTTTATCTAACAGATTAAAGAACTCTGGATATGATATTGCTTTAGGTGAGAGTATCTACGATCGTGTGGCAACTGTAGGTTACGATCCTGTCTTTGGTGCGCGTCCTTTGCGTCGTGCAATTCAAAGCGAGATTGCCGATCCTCTTGCAAAGGTATTGCTATCAGGCAAGATCCCTGTCAACAAGCCATTGCAGCTTGAAGTTGACAGCGAAGGCAAGCTAAGTTGCAAAGCAAGAGTAGAGAAAGCTATACAGTAGCTTTGAGCAATAGTGATTATTTAAAGGGGAGCGAGAGCTCCTCTTTTGATTAATCCAAAAAGAATTTGTTGATTAATACTGATTAATCGAAAATAAGCTGTAATCGTTTACAAAAAGTAGAAAAAATTTTTTGGCTTATGTATGCGGTTTGTTAACAGATCTTGAAAAAAAGTTAAAAAAAAGATCAAAAAAAATTTGACAGCTTTCAAAAAAAAGTCTATAATGCATTTCCGTTGTCACGAACGACAACGACAAAAAACAAAACCAAGCGTTTTGAAAGTTCTTTAAAAATCAGTACGGACAATCTGTGTGGGCC
>ONCS01000063.1 GCA_900316375.1 uncultured Succinatimonas sp.
AAAAAAACAACCTTAATTTACTAATTTTTAAAGAAAATATCAGAAAATCTTGGTTGTTACGTTACAATATTTTCGGGGAAGTAGGTTATAATAAAAAGCGCGAGCTAGATGGGATGTTTGATTAAGGCTAAATTTCTCTAAAAAACAATTTACTGTTTAGGTACACAAAAAAATGAAGGCCTCAATCTTATTTCAAGATTGAGGCCTTCTTGTCTTTATTTAGAGATTAGCCTACGAATACGCGAGCGTTTCTAAATAGACGAACCCATGGGCTGTCCTCGCCCCAGTTATCTGGGTGGTATGAGTTAGAAACAGTACGCATTACACGCTCTGGATGAGGCATTAAGATAGTGAAACGACCATCACTGTTAGTTACAGAGGTAATACCGTTAGGTGAACCGTTAGGGTTCATTGGGTATTGCTCTGTAGGAACGCCGTTGTGATCAACGTAGCGAACAGCAATTAAGCCACTCTTCTCTAAAGTATCTAAGTGAGCTTTGTTCTTGAACTCAGCGCGACCTTCACCGTGTGATACCACGATAGGTAACTTTGAACCTTCCATGCCAGCAAATAGAACTGAAGGGCTCTTTTGGATCTCAACTTCAACAAAACGTGCTTCAAAACGCTCTGATAGGTTTGTTACAAAACGAGGCCAGTTCTCAGCACCTGGAATTAGAGATGATAGAGTTGACATCATCTGACAGCCGTTACATACACCTAAAGCGAAGGTGTCTTTGCGGTTAAAGAACTTAGAGAACTCATCTGCTGCAACTGAGTTAAATAGAATTGACTTAGCCCAGCCTTCACCAGCACCTAGTACGTCACCGTAAGAGAAGCCACCGCAAGCAGCGAAGCCCTTGAAGTCGTCTAACTTAACCTTACCAGTTAAGATATCTGACATGTGAACATCTACGCAGTTAAAGCCAGCGCGGTTAAAGGCAGCAGCCATTTCACCGTGTGAGTTAACACCTTGCTCACGTAGAATTGCAACCTTAGGAGCAGTGCCCTTAGCAATGTAAGGAGCTGCAACATCCTCGTTGATATCAAATGAAAGATCTGCAAATAAGCCCTTATCATCTGACTCATCTTTAGCGTCAAACTCTTGTTTTGCACAAGCTGGGTTATCACGTAGTGACTGCATCTGATAAGTAGTCTCAGCCCAAATCTTTCTGAAGTACTGACGCTTCTCATCGATTACGCTGTTGCCATCACGCTTGAATACTAAGCGATCGTCATTACGTAGAGTACCGATCTCGAAGATGCAGTTTGTAAAGCCGTGGCCTGATAGTACGTTCATTACAGTCTCAGCATTTTCTGTTGATACTTGTAATACAGCACCGATTTCCTCAGAGAATAGAACTGCTAAATCATCCTCACCTAGGTTATCAAGATTTACCTCAACACCGGTGTGACCAGCAAATGCCATTTCACAGATAGTGGTGAATAGGCCACCGTCTGAAATGTCATGGTAAGCTAAAAGCATATCCTTGCGATTTAAGAATTGAACTGCATCGAATAAGCCCTTTAGCTGTGCTGGATGATCTAGATCTGGGCACTTATCACCTAGCTGTCTGTAAACCTGAGCTAGAGCTGAACCGCCTAAACGATTCTGTCTTGCACCTAAGGTTACATAAATTAAGGTGGTGTCACCCTTATCGGTACGTAATTGAGGAGTTAGAGTCTTACGAATATCCTCAACACGAGCAAATGCTGAAATGATTAAAGACATAGGAGCGGTAACAGTCTTTTGCTTGCCATCCTCTTCCCATGTAGTCTTCATTGACATTGAGTCTTTACCAACTGGAACGGTGATACCAAGCTCTGGGCAGATATCCATACCCACAGTCTTTACAGCCTCAAATAAACCAGCGTCCTCACCTGGGTGACCATTAGGAGCCATCCAGTTAGCTGATAACTTAACGCGCTTTAGCTCACCGATGTCAGCTGCAGCAATATTAGTAATCGCCTCAGCTACAGCAAGTCTTGCTGATGCACCGTGATTTAATAGAGCAACAGGAGTTCTCTCACCTACAGCACCAGCCTCACCATTGTAGCTATCATATGATGCAGCAGTTACAGCACAGTCAGCTACTGGTACCTGCCAAGGACCTACCATCTGATCACGAGCTACTAAACCAGTAACTGAACGGTCACCGATGGTAATTAAGAAGGTCTTTTCAGCAACGGTAGGTAGACGTAATACACGCTCTGCTGCCTGTAGAGGAGTTACACCTTCTAAGTTTAGCTTAGGCGAGTGTTGCTCTAAGGTTTGAACATCCTTGTGCATGCGTGGAGGCTTACCTAGTAATACATCTAAAGGTAAATCAATTGGCTTGTTACCAAAGTATGGATCTTCTAGAACTACGCGTCGCTCTTTAGTTGCGACACCGATTACAGCGTACTGAGCACGCTCACGCTTACAGAATGACTCGAATAAATCAAACTTATCTTCAGCAACTGCTAGAACATAACGCTCTTGAGACTCGTTACACCAAATCTGTAGAGGAGACATACCAGGCTCGTCATTAGGGATCTTACGTAAATCAAATAGACCACCTACACCGCCATCTGCTACAAGCTCAGGCATTGCATTTGATAAACCACCAGCACCAACGTCATGGATGAACATGATTGGGTTGTTTTCACCTAGCTCCCAACAAGCGTCGATAACTTCCTGGCAACGACGTTGCATCTCAGGGTTACCACGTTGTACTGAAGCAAAATCTAAATCCTCTGATGAAGCACCAGAGTTCATTGATGATGCTGCACCACCGCCTAAGCCGATGTTCATAGCAGGACCACCTAAAACGATGAGCTTAGCACCTGGGTCGATGTGATCTTTAATGATGTGCTCACGACGGATGTTACCCCAACCGCCTGCTAACATAATTGGCTTGTGGTAACCACGAACCTCACGACCGTTGAAGCTTGTAACTTCTTCTTCGTAAGTTCTAAAGTAACCGCAAATATTAGGACGACCAAACTCGTTGTTAAAGCTTGCACCACCTAATGGGCCATCAATCATAATTTGTAAAGCTGAAGCTAAGCGGCCAGGCTTACCAAAATCATGCTCCCATGGCTGAATTGCACCAGGAATACGAAGATTTGATACGCTAAAGCCTGAAATACCAGCTTTAGGCTTAGAGCCAACACCAGTTGCACCCTCATCACGAATTTCACCACCAGAGCCAGTTGCAGCACCAGGGAATGGAGAAATAGCAGTTGGGTGGTTGTGGGTTTCAACCTTCATTAAAATAGGCATGTCTTCTTGGTGATATGCCCAGGTATGATCAGGATTTGGGAAGAAACGGCCAGCTTTTGAGCCTTCCATAACTGCAGCATTATCTTTGTATGCTGATAATACATAGTCAGGGGTGTTATCCATGGTGTTACGGATCATCTTAAATAGTGACTTATCCTGTAACTTACCATCAATCTTCCACTCAGCATTGAATACCTTGTGACGGCAGTGCTCTGAGTTCATCTGAGCAAACATGTATAGCTCGATATCGGTAGGGTCACGGCCAATACCTTTGAAGCTATCCATTAAGTATTCCATCTCAGGCTCTGATAAAGCTAAACCTAAATCAACGTTAGCCTTACGTAGAGCATCCATACCTTCAGTAGTTAGAGCTACAGTGGTGTATGGCTTTGGAGTTTGTTTTTCAAATAGTTTTACACCGTCTTCTAGAGAGAATAAAACATTCTCCATCATACGGTCGTGAATTAAAGCGCTAACTTTTTGCTTCTCATCAGCGGTAAAAGTACCATTTTCTTTTACGATGTAGTAAGCAACACCACGCTCAATTCTTAAAATCTTAGTTAAACCGCAGTTATGTGCGATATCAGTAGCTTTAGAAGCCCAAGGTGAGATAGTACCCACACGTGGAATTACAAAGAAAAGTTCACCGTTATCTTGTGACTCATCTTTTGAAGGACCATAGCTTAAAATTTTGTTTAAGACAGTCTTTTCTTCATCAGTTAAAGACTCTTTAGTGTCTACTAGATGAACAAAATGAGTGGTAATTGAACTTACCTTAATGCCTTCTTTGCCTAGAGAAGTGATAATCTTTTCAAGTCTAAAGGTGGAAACGGCTGGAGAACCCTTAATGATATCCATCGATTGTTCCTGTAATATTACTGAAGTGAAAAATGTGAAAGCCCACGTAAAAGTAGGCTAAAAATTTTGTGTGTATTTTATCACAGAAAACGTTTCAAATTAGGACTTTTGATGTTTTAGAGCATAGAAAAATTTTCAAGTTTAATGCGCTTTTAAAAAGCTTTTTTGAAAAGACAAAATTCACTTAAGATTAACTAAAATCACACGAATTTTTCACTTTTGAAAGAGTATAATGCCACATACAAAATCTACATGAAGAACACACAAGGCAGGGATATGAAGAAATCTAACTCAATGCTTAGAAATAACAGCGTGGCACGCAGATCACGTCAACGTCAACAATTTATCAAAGCAGTTCGTACTCGTCGTATGGCCCGTCAAGAAGTATTTTTCCTACAAGAGAACAGCGTAAACTAAATTTCGGCACTCTTCTTGCATAAATCTCAAAAAAGACAATTAATCGGCAATTTACTGCCATGTACTTTTTCGTTGTTGCAAGGAGAGATTTATGTACGGCCGCAATCTTAAAGCCTACCAGAAAACTAATGTCAACGCAGAGATATCTGTAGCTGATCCTTACTACGTAACTAAGCTTTTGTATCAAGGTTTGTTTGAACGTTTAGCTCAGGCAAAAGGTGCCATTGAGCGTGGTGATTTAGCACTAAAAGCTAAAAAACTGTCAACTGCCACTGCAATTTTAGAAAATTTGAGGAGCACCCTCGACTTTTCACAAAGTCAGTCTATAGCTCAAAGCCTTTTTGACTTATACTCTTACATGCTAAATCAAATTACTGAAGCTAGTTTACAGTTAATTACTGCTCCTATTGATAATGCTATGCGTGCTTTTTTACCTATCAAAAAAGCTTGGGATTCACTTCCAGTTTCAGCTCAGCAAGAAGCACAATCAAGACGTACTAAAGAGCAGCTTAACATTGATCTAAACAACTCTGAGAGTATCGCAAGAGGCGCAATCTAGGCTATGACTTTAGAACAACTTATCACTAAAATTACCGAGGCAGAAAATGCTATTGCAATGGAGCTTGAAAAAGATAATCTAGGTTTTTCACAAGATTATCTAGAAATCTCTCAAGGCTATCTAAAGCAATTAGCTGATATGATGCCAACTTTAAGTGATGAGGAGAAAGCAACAGCCCGCGAGTTTGCAAAAGCCTATGGCGAGCATATTAAAGAGCAGATTAAGATCTTAGCTGTAGAGCAAGCTAAAGTTGGTGATGAATATCGACGTGTCAAAGGACGTCATGCCATTGCCAACAAATATAACCAATTCAAAAAACAAGCACAAAAATACATCTAAGGATTAGCTATGGCAGAAAATAACCGCCTTTTAAACGACGAGATCTCACTTGATAAGGTAGCACAGGGATTAAATGACATCAATTTTGATGATGTCGATAAAATTAAAGAGCTAACCGATCTTCAGGCAAAAATGTCTGATTTTCTAATTGATCGCTTTGCAACTAACCTAGAAGCCTTTAGAAAGTACATTCCTGATGTTGCTAAAAACTTTGAGCACTATCGTCCTAAGCGTTCGATGGAATTTTTCTGCACTACAAACGGCATTCCAAATCTTGTATTTTGCGATAACAACGAGATCTTCTACAAGGTATATGACCCATTTGAGCTTTGTAAAAAACAAGTTGAGGAGATTTTAAATACCTCTCACCTACTGCAAACTCGTTATGATTACGAATGGGATCCTTTTGGTCAAATTCACTTTAAATATTTAAATAAAATTGTTCAAATCAGTAAAGAAACTGAAAGTCAAAAATTTACCCCAATGCAATTAGGCTCAATTCCTAACTGTGTGTTAATTGGTATTGGTTTAGGCTACTCTCTTGCCTATTTGTATGAACGCGTTGAAATTGCCAATTTAGTAATTGTTGAGCCAAATTTAGATGTGTTCTTTGCCTCAATGCATACTTTTGATTGGGCAAACTTACTTCAATTCTTATTTGAAAACCACTACGGCATTAACTTGATGCTAGGCCAAACACCTGTACAGTTTGGTCAAGATATTCAAAATTACTACAATAAGCATGGTCGATTCTTATCAGGTTCATGGCTTGGTATCGTGCATTATGTGTCAAAAGACATTAAACAAATTGCCGATATCATTATGCGTGACTTTGACTCACTACATGCTGCAATGGGCTTTTATGACGATCACTTATTTGGTACTTGCCATGCCTTACAAGCTGTTTTAGATGGCAAGAATTTTGTCAGAAATGACGTCAAATTAAAGCCAAATTACGTCAATGCGCCGGTGTTTATCATAGGCTCTGGACCATCACTTGATCACGACATTCCATTTTTAAGAAAATTCCAAGACAAAGCGATTATTATTGCTTGCGGTACCGCGGTAGATACCTTATATCATGCTGGTATTAAGCCAGATTTTTATGCTAACACCGAGCGTACTGCCGAGATCATTCAAGCTCTAAAGACCGTACCTGATGAGCACTTCTATGATGATATGATCTTGCTTGCTGGCGACGTAATTCATCCAAATACCACCAAGATGTTCAAGCACACAGCCATCTTTGGCAAAATCGATGAACCATTCTTTAAGTACTTCTTTGCCATGGTGCCTCAATTTAGATGTGTCGATTTCGTGCAGTTAATGAACCCTCTTGTAGGTAATATGGGTCTTGCTGGTGCCATCTATTTAGGCTTTAGAAATCTATATTTATTTGGCCTTGATAATGGTAAAAAAGTTGGTCTTCAGAATATGCACTCTAAGTACACGGCCCTTTATGGAAGCTGTGGCAACTCTGATACCACGGGCTCATATAAGGTTGGTAAGATTCTGCCAGGTAACTTTGGAGGAGAAGTTGAAACCACCTACTTCTTTGAGTTATCAGCGCGTAACATGGGCTACTTACTTGAAAACTTTAAGTTTGATGATCCAGTTGATTGTAAGAACTGCTCTGATGGTATCAAGATCAATGGCTCAACTCCAATGCATAGTGAAGATTTATGGGAGCAATTTAGTAAGAGAGCTGATCTTAAAAAAGAGAAGTTTAGAGACTTTATCAACCATGAGAAGACTGTAAACTTTAAGATGACTAAGGATGATATTAAATCCTTATTTAACCCAGAGCTCTTTGATGAAACTGTAGATAGAGTTACAAAAATCTTAGAAAAGAAATGTGAAACCCGCTTAGACACCATTTTGCAATTAGAAGAAGTATCAGAGATTTTATATTATCTGCAGCAACATTACAGTACCTTCTACTATGCCTTTGCCCTTGAAGGTACATTACAGACTATGTTTATTATGCTGACAAGAGCTTTATACGCTCAGCAAGATGAGAAGGCATGCTTAGAAGTATGTCACCACATGCAAGATGTAGTTTTAGAGTTCTTAGATGAGTCTAAAGTCCTATTTAGATATATGCCTGATTACTTTATGCGCGATCATCGTAAGTACTACCCTGATGGCAAAGTTGGCAAAGATTACCCTATTACTAAGGCTCCTAATCTGCCACCACTATTTAATCTTAAAAACGATACCTCAAATGATCCTCAAAGGGTATTTGAAAAGAAATACGAATAGTACAAAAAAACCGCCAAATGGCGGTTTTTTCATACTTTAAAGTCTTACTTTTTGCCTTTTTTCAAAGCAGCTTTTGGATCGACTTTCTTTTTAGGGCGCTTTGATAAAACTAAGCCGGTACCTTCCTTCTTAGCCTTAGCAATGGCCTTACGCTCTTCTTTGTTTTGCTTTTGCTCAGAGCGGGCCCACATTCTCTCATTAGCAGCCTTTCGACGCTCAGCACGCATTTGTGACTGAGTCTGGCGCTTCTGAGCAGGTTTCTCATCTGCGTATGGGTTTTCACCTTCCTTAAAGTCAATGATCACAGGAGAGCCCATGATGTTTAATGACTTACGGTAGCAATTGATGATATAGCGCTTATAAGCATCAGGTACTTTAGATACCTTGTTACCGTGAATGATGATACGTGGAGGGTTGTAACCACCTGCGTGAGCAAACTTAAGCTTAATACGACGGCCACCTGAAATTGGAGGCTCATGCTCTTCAATAGCAGCTCGTAAGATGCGGTTTAAAAGTGATGCACTGTGACGTGTGGTAGCACCTGCGTAAGCTTCATCAATTGAGTCAAATAAGTTACCCACACCAGTACCGTGTAGAGCTGAGATAAAGTGCACACGCGCAAAGTCCACAAAGCCTAGGCGCTGATTTAACTCTAGCTTAATCTCATCTTTAACAGATACATCTAGACCATCCCACTTGTTAACTGCAATAACTAGTGAACGACCTGACTCTAAAATAAACCCAAGTAATGATAAGTCTTGATCGGTAATGTGAGAGCGAGCATCGATTACAAGTAGTGCTACGTTACAATCTTCAATAGCCTTTAGGGTCTTAACAATTGAGAATTTCTCAATAGCTTCAGATACCTTACGACGTTTACGCACACCTGCTGTATCAATTACGATGTACTTCTTATCGCCACGCTCTAGAGGAATATAAATTGAGTCACGAGTAGTACCTGGGTGATCAGCTACGATCACACGCTCTTCACCTAGAAGACGGTTAGTTAAAGTTGATTTACCAACATTTGGCTTACCAACAATTGCAAACTTAATTGGCAGATCAGCAAATGGTACATTGCGGCTATCAACACCACCGTTATCAACATCCTCGCCTTTTTGACGAGCACGGAAGCGCTCTTTGTGCTCATGCCAATCAAAGCCACCGCCTACCATATCAACAGGTACGTTCTCTAAGAACTGATAGCCCTCTTCCCATTGTGCCATTTCTTCTTCATGAGCTTTTTGCTCACGCTCTTCTAGCTCTTCTGGGGTTAGATCACAATCAAGAGGACCTTCTTCGCGAAGAAGTGGTGCAATTACATCTTCTAATACGTTAGCAACACCACGACCATGAGCTACGGCTGTAGGATAAACCTCACCTAAGCCTAGTGCGTAGAACTCAGCACCAGCAGTCTCTGGATCAAGGCCGTCAACTTTATTAGCAATTACTGCGCACTTTTTACCAGCACGGCGAATGTAATCTGCTACTTGATAATCGCCAGGTAAGATACCAGCACGAGCATCAAGCATAAATAACACTAAATCTGACTCATCGATGGCAAGTAATGCCTGTTGAGTCATGTGGGCGGTCACTTCCTCTGGCTGGTTGGTAGCATCTTCTGCAATACCACCAGTATCGATGATCACAAACTCACGACCTTCATATAAAGCACGGCCGTATTTACGATCACGGGTAAGACCAGGGAAATCTGCAACTAGTGCATCACGGGTTTTAGTAAGTCTGTTAAAAAATGTAGATTTACCCACATTAGGGCAACCTACTAAAGCAACTACTTTCATTTAAAGTCCTTGTAAGACGGGCTTACTTTAATTACAAAAAGGGGCAAAAGCCCCTTAATGTGCTGACGCAACGCTGTCTCTCGACAGGATTATTCGTCAACTTCTACGAATTCATCATCAGAGTCTGACTTAACGCCTTCATCAACGCTTAGGCCATAACCTGATAATTGTTCACGTCTTTGCTTCTCGTACTCTTTAACACGTCTCTCGTACTCAGCCTTTTGACGCTGGTACTCCTCGTAACGAGCACGCTGAGCTCTTTCTTGAGCTTCAATTTGAGCAACGATCTTGCGAGCCTCAGCTCTACGCTTTTCAAGATCTTCTTTAGTTACGCTACCACCAACACTAGGAGATAAGGCTTGTGCTGCAACTAAAGCTGCAGTATTGCCTGTTACCTGCTCTAAATCGGTAAAGCGCTTTTTAGGAAGCACAATTTCAATTGGGTCATAGCAAACTACATCTACAGTGCCGTTAGCAGTGTAAACAACTAAGCAATTACCCGCAACAATTGGTGCTACATAAATTGGATCAGATGATACTTGGTATTTTGAATCAATTACACCATCGTTTAAGTTGATAAAGTAGATATAACCTTCTAAATCACCAACAACTGCATAGTTACCATAAATGGTAGGAGCGGTTACATTACGATAGGTTAACTGAGAGTTTACCCACATCTCAACATTATCACTACGTCTTACGCAATAAACATGGCCATTATCGCCAGTTAATACAAAGAAGTTGTCATCGTAAGCAATATCACGAGTTGAGTGATAATTTAATCTACTTACAATCGCGTTCTTCTCAAGGGAGTACTTGATAAAGCCTGCGTTGTAAGCAGTTGAATAAAGGTTTTCACCTAATAATAAAGGAGTTGCAGCAACATCTGACATTCTCTCAAGATCAGATGATCCATTGTTTTGGCCTACTACAAATTGATTTAGTACTAAACCATCACGCTGAGAAATCATCATCACACGGCCTGATGCGGTGCCTAATACTACAAGCTCATCGCCTACTGCTACAGGGCGAGATTGAGATCTAAAGTGAAGAGCCTCAGTAGTATCTCCTGATACCCAAAGCATTGACTTATGGGCAATATCAAATGCGGTAAGTTTACCTTGAGAATCTAGAACAAATAGCTTATCGCCACTTGCTGAGAAAGCAGGCATAGTTACAATTTCTGAGCCTAAATAGAACTTAGCGTAAATTGAGCCATCAGCCTTATTTAGGACATACACATAACCATTTTCTGAGCAGACTACAACGAAATGATCAGATGCAGTCATACCGCCGTTTAAACGAGCTGAGCGCTTAGTGTCGTTTTCTTCTTCATCAGATAAATCAACTACCCATTTCTCTTCACCTGTACGCATTGCAAGTGAGTAAACTTTACCCTTACGACCTGCAATGTATAAGGTCTCTCCAGAGATACATGGATTTAACTGAGAGAAGTATTTGTCAACGCCTTGGGTTGATTGTGACCAAACAGGCTCCACGTCAAATAAGTTTTCAACTTCAGGAGACTCAACTGGCTCAAACAAATCTTTGTTAGAGTTACAACCTGCATTAGTAAATGCAAAGGCAGCAACAGCTAGAGCGCACAATAGCTTCTTTTTAAACATAAATGCCTACCTTATATTGTTTTACGCAAGAACTACTTCTTTACTTGAGTAGCTGAAGCGTTAATCTGTTCTTGTAGCTTTTGAGCACGTGAAAAAGCGGTCTTATCGCCATCTTTAATTAGGCTATCAGCTTTCATTTGTAGTAGTGAATTGATAGCAATCTTTTGAGCTTCACATGCATCTAGTGCTTTAGCATAAGCATCATGAGCTTTGTCTAAATCATTTTTAGCAACATAGATATCGCCTAAAAGCTCTTGTTTTTCAACTTCATAAGCTTTTGACTCAATGCCGTTTACAATCTTAATAGCCTCATCATATTTCTTTTGCTCGGTTAATATGTGAGCTGCCATTAAAGATGCATTAGGTGCTACTAACTTACCACCATTTTTAGAAGCAAAGTTTGCGCTATCTAAAGCTTTATCATAATCTTTTTGAGCAATGTAAGTGCTTGCAAGATCAAGAGATAATAATGAGCCGTAGATATCCTCGTGCTCTTTGATAAATGCTTGAGCTTTTTCAATAGACTCAGTTGGCTTTAAAACTAAAGCTGTTTGTATCTGAGACATCTCATAGGCATTAGCAGCAGCTTTATCATTCTTGTAAACTTGATACTGCTTGTAACCAATCATTAAGGCAATTGCAATAACGATACCTACTGTTAAAGAAAGCCAGTTCTCATGCCACCATTTGCGAACGACTTGCTCTCTCTCGTGATCGTCTGTTAAAACATCCATTCTTTATTCCTTTTGATTATTTGTTTAAAATCTCTAAAATTGCCTTTGGTGCATCAGCAATAGCAACTTCTTGCTGCTGAGCATCTTGGTTGTTCATATCTTTAATAGTAACAGATTTATTAGCAATTTCTGCCTCACCGATAATTACAGCAACCTTAGCTTGTACCTTATCAGCTTTCTTAAATTGTTTCTTGAAGTTACCGCCACCGCAGTGAGTCATAATGCGAGCTTGTGGTAGTTCTGTTCTTAAGAAGTTTGAAACCTCTAGCATGTGAAGTTCAACTTCATCGCCAGCGCCTACTACATAAACATCAACATTAGGCTTAGGTGCAATTTTACCTAAGGTAGTTAATAATAGGATTAAGCGCTCCATACCCAAACCAAAGCCCACAGCTTTAGTTGGAGAGCCACCTAATTGCTCAACTAAGGCATCATAACGGCCACCACCACATACAGTACCTTGTGCACCTAATGCTGTGGTTACCCACTCAAATACGGTTAGATTGTAGTAATCAAGGCCACGTACAAGTCTATCATTTAGCACATATTTAATGCCAAGCTTATCAAGGAACTTTTGAAGTCTATCAAAGTGATTTTTGGTTTCTTCACCAAAATAGTTAGATAGCTTTGGAGCATCCTTTAAGATCTCAATTACTTTTTCATCTTTAGTATCTAATACACGTAGAGGATTAGTGTGAGTTCTTCTCTTGCTGTCTTCATCTAGATCATCAAAGTGAGCTTCTAAGAATTTTACTAGATCTTCACGATAAGCTGCGCGCTCTTGAGCAGAGCCTAAAGAGTTTAATTGAAGCTCTAGCTCATTTTCGATACCAAACTTTTTCCAAATTGAGTAAGTTAAAGCAATTAACTCTGCATCAATATCAGGACCATTTAGACCAAATACCTCAACACCCATCTGGTGGAATTGACGATATCTGCCCTTTTGAGGTCTTTCGTGACGGAACATAGGTCCCATGTACCAAAGTCTTTGCTCTTGATTGTAAGCTAGGTTGTGCTCTAAAACAGCTCTTACGCAACCTGCGGTACCCTCAGGACGTAAGGATAAATGATCACCTGATCTATCTTCAAAAGAGTACATTTCTTTTTCTACAACGTCGGTCACCTCACCGATTGCTCTGCAGAAAAGATTAGTCTTCTCAACAATTGGCATACGCACTTCGCTGTAGCCATATGAAGACATGGTTTGACGTAAAACTTTTTCAACTTGTTGCCATACAGAGGTATCTTCAGGTAGAAGATCATTCATACCTCTAATAGCTTGAACCATAAGTGCCATAAGTTAACTTATTCCTAAACTAATATATAAAAATCTTATTTAACACGTGCTCGTACACGCTTTTCAATTAAATCGATAGCTTCAGAGGTGTTAATCTTTCCCATCATCACGCCATCTTCATACATTAAAGCTTTGCCATTAGCAGCGCCACATACTGCAATATCAGCATGTAGTGCTTCACCAGGGCCATTTACCACACAGCCCATCACAGCAATTTTTAAAGTCTGCTTAATGTCTGATAATCTTTTTTCAAGCTCTGAAACTGTGCCTACTACATCGATACCACGACGACCACAGGTAGGACAAGCAACAATCTCCACACCACGTGAGCGTAAGTGCATGCTCTTTAAAATTGCCCAGCCTACTTTAATCTCTTCTACAGGATCGGCTGCTAATGATACACGTAAAGTATCACCAATACCTTGTTTTAAAAGCCAGCTAATACCAATTGATGATAATACGGTACCGCCAGTTAAACCACCTGCTTCAGTAATACCTAGGTGTAATGGAGCATCAGTCTTTTTAGCAAGCTCTTCGTATGCTGTTACGCATAAGTTAAGCTCTGATGCTTTTACAGAGAAAGCATAGTCTTCAAAATTGTGCTCATCTAAAGTAGCAGCAGCACGCAAGGCAGCCTCTACCATAGCATCAGGGCATGGAGCTCCGTATTTTTCTAATAAATCTTTATCTAAAGAGCCAGCGTTTACACCTACACGAATTGGCAAGCCATGATCTTTTGCAGCCTGACACACGGCCTCAATTTTATGAGCAGCACCAATGTTACCTGGGTTAATACGCAAAGCTGCAGCGCCAACTTCTGCGCACTTGATGGCAATGCGATAATCAAAGTGAATATCAGATACGATAGGTACTTCGACACTTTTAACAATCTTTGCAAAAGCATCTACTGCATCTAAGGTTGGAACGGTAACACGGACAATGTCTGCACCAGCAAGCTCTAAAGCTTTGATCTGAGCTACAGTTGCCTCAACATCCATAGTATCAGTTGAAGTCATTGACTGCACAGAGATTGGGGCACCGCCACCAATTAACACGTTACCTACTTTAATTTGACGACTTTTACGTCTCTCAATTAAAGGTGCTTTCCATTCCATTTTTTAAATCCTATCTTTGAGGTAATTCAAAGCTTACTTGTTCACCACGAGGAACTGCTACAGTAGTACCTACATAGCTAATTGAAACTTTAGAGCTGTCTGAAACGCTAACTTTTAAAGGAGGTATACCAATTGCAGTTATGCTCTGACCTTTCTTATAAGTACCTTGCTTAATAACCTTACCGTTACCAGTTACTTTAATTGCAATATCGCCTAAAACACGAATGTTTACGCTGTTAGGAGCAGTGAATGGATCACGTTTACCCTTAAGTCTTGCGCTAACATTGCGAGTGCTATTAGATAAAGATACAGCCTTAGCAGGAGCTACAGTTGTAGTTTGTGTTACAGCAGTATTGTTCTTAGCTGCTCTTTGCTCTTGAGCAAGGGATACTACCTGACCTGCTACAAGTTTCTTTGGCTCTGTTTTTACTGTTTCTTGTACAGTTGGAGTCTTAACTTGTGGCTGAGCCTTTACAGTTTGAACTTGAGCTGTAGGCTCTTTTACTTGAGGTTTAGACTCTACAGTATTAGGTACAATTGGAGTTGTATCAACCTTAACTTTGTTGTCAGAAACTTGTGCTACCTTAGTATCAAGCTTAGCGGTGCTAGTTTGGGCTTTCTTTTGCTCATTTGCTGAGTTTAACTTAACACTCTTAAATGGGTTCTCTTCAACAGGAGCAATTTCAGCATCGGCGGCTACTGTTTGCTCAACTTGCATGTTCTTAACATGTAAAGTTTCATTTGAGCTCTTTAAAGCAGTGTCAGCAGTGCTTTTTTCAGACTGAGAGATAATGGCATTAGTATCAAGCTCAGCACTTTGTTGTTTAGCAAGAGCGGTATTTGCATCCTCAACGATTGGAGCATTATCTTCTTCAACACGAGTTGTGATCTTAGAATCTTGAGTATTTAGATTTAAGCTACCATCTTCTTCTACAGTTGCAGGTACTTGATCTTCTAAAACTAAAGTACCTTCAGAGTCTTGAGAGTCTGTGGTAAAAGCTGAATATGCTGCAAAGGCAGCTACTACTACGATAACTAAAGCAGCAATTGCTACAGCTACTTTCTTGTAGCTAATACCATCATCACTTGAGCTCTTTTGAGCCTTTTGCTCTTTAGCCTTAGCTTTTTCATTTTGAGCTTTAGCAAAGCTTTCAAACTCTTGAGCTTTAACATTTGCCTTTACACAATCCATGTATAAATTTACAAGGACATTAGGATCGATATTTACAAGCTTAGCGTAAGCTGCAATGTTCTTTGAGGTAAATGGAACTGCAGTTACCTGATTTAATCTGTCATGCTCAATATCGCTTACAGTGTTAACACGTAAATTTAATCTATGAGCAACGTCATTTAGAGATAAACCTAAAAGCTCACGAGCATGCATTAAGATAGCACCAGGGCGATTTGGAACTTCATCGTTAGATAAACTTGGCTGTACAGGAACAGTATCAGCCTCATCTAAAGTTGCAGGAGCTTTTTTAGTTTCAGCTAATTCTAATGAGTCAGTATCTAATGCTTCTGAGCTTACATTTTGAGGCGCTAGATTTGGAGTCTCTTCTAAGTGCTCTTGAGCTTGAGTCTGAACTTGAGGAGCGCTCTCTTGAGCAACTTTAGGCTCATCAATTAACTCTTCACCAAAATCTAAACTTGTTTGCGGATTTTGGGCAAGAGCTGCCTTAGCTTGCTCTAAAGGAGACACATCCATAATTGAGCTAAGTTCTGCACTTGACTCAACAACATCCTCTTGAGGAGTAGCAGATAATCCTTCTGTAAAGCTATCACTTGCCTTTTCTTCAACTTTAGGGGCTACAGTTTCTGTAGCTTTTTGTAAATCTAAAGCAGGCTCTTGAACTGTGGTTTCAGTGTTTGCATTATCTGCATTTAGATCGTTAATTTGTGGCTCTTTAGCTTCAGCTTTTAATTGCTGATTAGTTTGATTTCTATTTTGTCTATTTCTAAGAGCACGTAATCTTCTTGAACTCATGACTAATTTACCTTAGCTTCAATTTTTTGCTTTGCTAACTTATCTTTAACTTGACCTGCAAGCTGACCACAGGCTGCTGAAATTTCATCGCCTCTTGTAGTTCTTTTAATTACAGTAAAGCCTGCGTCAAATAAAACCTTATAGAATCTGTCGATTCTGCTATTAGAGGGCTTTTTATAACCTGAGCCTTCATGCTCATTAAATGGAATTAAATTTACCTTGCAAGGAATGGTGCGCAGTAATTTAACTAGTTCTTGAGCCTGCTCAGTTGAATCATTTACATGATCTAAAAGTACGTATTCAATGGTAACTCGACCGCAATTAGCGTTTGATTTATCTAGATAGTTACGTACGGAATCTAGAACCTGAGCAATTGGGTATTTTTGATTTAGTGGCACTAACTCATTACGTAGCTCATCATTAGGAGCATGAAGAGATAGTGCTAGAGCTACATCTAATTTACCGGCTACTTTATCTAAAACAGGGGCAACACCTGATGTAGATACAGTCACACGGCGCTTTGATAAGGCAAAGCTATAATCAGATAAAAGTAGTTCACAAACTTTAGTTACGTTAGCTAGGTTTAATAATGGCTCGCCCATGCCCATCATAACTACGTTGGAAATTGGTTTTTGCTCTTGATTTTGACTAAAACCAACACGAGTTGCTGCTCTAAAGACCTGTCCTATAATTTCACTTACGGTAAGGTTACGATTAAAGCCTTGTGCACCAGTTCTGCAAAATGAGCATTTAACAGGACAACCTACCTGAGTTGAGATACATAAGGTATTGCGGTCATCCTCTGGAATTAGTACAGTTTCAACTAGCTGACCATCACCAATGTCTAATGCCCATTTGGTGGTGCCATCCATGGCCTGTTGTTCGGTAACGATTTCTGGGGCCTTAATTACGCATAACTCTTTAAGCTTTGCCCTTAAGTCTTTACGTAAATTGGTCATCTCATCAAAATCAGTTACACCAAACTGATAAATCCAGCGCAAGATCTGCTGTGATCTAAAGGACTTCTCTCCAATTGAAACAAAGAATTCACCTAATTCTTTTGGGGAGAGGTTCATTAAATTGATTAAATCTGATGCCATGTATCTATCTCAAAAGTTGCCTAATTCAAAACATATAATTATAACAGCTAGAACACGGAATTATCAAAAATGAGAGCTCAAACACGCAAATATATTCAGTATGACAGAATTGACATTACCTATACAAAGACATGATTTAATTTTGAACTCTCAAAATCTTAAAAAAACTTTGACCTATCCTTGACTAATACACATCAATCTTTGACAGATCGTAATTTGTTGCCTATGACTAAAAGAGACAACTTATGTTTTAGCTTAAGAATAATTACACGAAAAAGAAAAAAGGAACCTTTATGAAAATTGAAAGTACAAGGTCAAAGTTCCGAGAGCAGATTTAGAAGTTTTAGACGAGATTTTGCTTAAATTTAGAAATTTGCCTAAAGTAAGACAGGACGAGATCATTTGCAGAATTTTTCAAAACATCCACAAATGCTCTCGACCTTATCATGTAAATTTGATTATGGAGGCTA
The DNA here is from genome assembly GCA_900316375.1 of uncultured Succinatimonas sp. Classification (GTDB taxonomy): domain Bacteria; phylum Pseudomonadota; class Gammaproteobacteria; order Enterobacterales; family Succinivibrionaceae; genus Succinivibrio. The sequence continues at coordinate 17,825 of ONCS01000063.1, forward strand.
AACACTCTGTTTAGCAGTTCCTTTTTCAATAAGCTCATCGACAAATTGAGGCAAGGTCACAGATGCTTTGCCATAAAGTCCATAATTAAAAGATGAACCTACAGCAGAAGGCTCTAAATTAAACTCTACGCACAAGGCACCTACGCTGCTTGCTACTTGGCAAAAACCAGCTGCTGGGTAAACTACACCAGAGGTGCCAATTGCGATAAATAAATCGCATCTATAAAGTAACTTTTCAATTCTCTCCATCTGATAAGGCATTTCACCAAACCACACAATATCAGGGCGTAGAGATTGATGATGGCAGTGTTTGCACTCAGACTTAGGTGTTGAATCTTCAAAGTAAGGATAACGCTTTCCGCAATGCTCACACAAAATTGAATTTAGTTCTCCATGCATGTGGATGATATCCGTACTTCCAGCTTTTTCATGTAAGTCATCAATATTTTGCGTAACTAAATCTACAGTTGCACCATACTTTTGAGGATATTCTTTTTGTAATCTAGCAAGTGCTAAGTGCGCAGGATTTGGTACTTTAGTTTTAATGCTTTGACGCATTTTATTGTAGAAATTATGTACCTTAACAGGATCACGAGAAAAGCCCTCATAAGTTGCTACATCTTCAACTCTCTCTTGCTCCCAAAGACCTGTTTCTGATCTAAACACCGGAATTCCAGATTCAGCTGAAATGCCAGCACCTGTTAAAATCACAATATGGTTAAACATAATCCACCTCTGCAATACTTTTCAAAAAGTATAGATGAAGATTTTTTTAAATACTTATCCAAAGCTCAAAAAAATAAGACCTCCGCAAAGGAGGTCCTAATTATCAAATCAGCTTAATTACTTATTAAGTAGGAAGCTAGCTATACCTAAGATAGTAGCACCTGTTGGACCTGCGGCTAAGAAAGGAGAGCCATCAGGTAAATAAGCAGAGGACAAATCAATATGCACCCATGGAGTATCCTTTGGTACAAATTGCTCTAAGAAAGAGGCTGCAACTGAAGAGCCAGGAGCACCTTCACCGTGACCAGAGTTTGTTACGGTTGCACGGCGAGATGACAAGAAACGGCGATGATATGGAGCTAAAGGTAGCTGCCAGTACATCTCACCTTGTTCATCAAAAGCTTTAGTTAAAGCAGGATCTAATACCTTTTCTTTAGTTAAAACTGAGCACATGTCACGGCCTACTGCAATTTTAGCAGCGCCGGTTAAAGTAGCCATGTCTAAGATGTACTGAGCCTTATCTTCAGATGCTTGTAGTAGGCCATCAGCTAAAACTAAACGGCCTTCTGCGTCAGTGTTGTTAATCTCAACTGTAATACCATTTGGATAAGCGATGATATCACCTGGAAGCATGCCTTGACCTGAAACCATGTTCTCTGAGCAGCAAAGATATAATCTTACTCTCTTATCAAGACCACCTTTAAGTAAAGCTACAGCTAATGCACCACATAGGTAAACTACAGCAGTCTTATCAGTGCGCATAGTCTCCATGTACTTATCTGGCTTTAATGAGTAACCACCTGTGTCAAAGGTAATGCCCTTGCCAACTAAAGCGATATCTAATGGATCATTAGAGCGCTTAGTATTTGGAATATAGTCAATAATACCCATGCAAGGATCTTGAGTTGATGCCATGCCTACAGTGTATAAACCAGCGTACTTTTTAAAATCGCTATCGCCACGCTTACATAGCTTTAAGGTCAATGAGCCTTGATCTTGTACATAGGCTTTGATGGTTTCAAAAAGCTGTAACACCACTGAGACTGGAGTGCTTGATTTAGAATCAGAATCAGCAATTTGTCTAAACTTTGAAACACAGCTTACTAAAGACTGTACTTCAAAGCACTTGTCAGCATCAAAGTCACAGAAGATATCATAGTCAGTCTTACCGTCATATAAAGCGGTGATAAACCAGTAGAACTCATCTTGAGTTAAAGCTTTATCTGAAGTTAAGCAAAAGTTTTTTAAGCAAAGGCTAGATACTGTACGAGCAGCCTTTTGATACCACTTAAACTCATTGGTATCTACATAAACGTCATAGCCTTTAGCATTAGGTGAGAACTTAGCGTCCTTGGCAAATTGCTCTGGAGCCACTCCATCTTTTAAATTAACCACAACCGTAGTTTTAGGACAATCTGTACTTGGGTGTAATAAGATCATGTTACTTCCTTACGTTCCACATCGAGCCTGCTTCTATAAGCTTTGGAACTTTTTCTGTAATTTCTTTAATTAAAATTTCTATATCTTCATCTTGGGTAAATCTACCAAAAGATAAACGCAGTGATGCTCTTGCAACCTCATCACTTAAACCAATGGCTTTTAAAATATAACTAGGCTTTAAATCTGCTGATGAGCAAGCAGAGCCAGTTGAGGCTGCGATATTTGACAAAGTTGGGAGCAACATATGACCATCCACACCTTCAAAGCTAATTGAAAGTATGTTAGGAAGATTATGCTCTTTAGAGCCATTGATAATTAAACCTTTGACATCTTTGATACCATCAATGATGCGCTCTCGCATTTTGCTAAATCTTAAATGATCCTTTTTAGCCTCAGTTTTTAAGATTTCAAAAGCCTTACCAAGACCTGCAACCTCATGAGTAGGTACCGTGCCACCACGTAGACCTTTTTCCTGTCCACCACCATAGATTTGAGCAAATAAAGGGACATTGGCACTGCGCTTAACATATAAAGCACCGACACCTTTTGGACCACAGACTTTTTCGCAAGTTAAGGTCACCATATCGATGTCACTATGCTCATAATCCATCTTCAAATAGCCAATGCTTTGCGCGGTATCTGAGTGGAAGAACACCTGATGCTTGTGACATACCTTGGCAATTTCATGGATATCACAGATGGCTCCTAAAACTGAATTTGACTGAGCAATTGAGACTAAGAAAGTATTTTCAGTAATCGCCTCTTCTACCATAGAAGGGGTAACAATACCTTCTTTTGTTGGCGTTAGATAAGTTACCTCATAGCCATCTTTTTCTAAGATCTCGCAGGCTTCTAAAATAGCTTTGTGCTCAATTTTTGAAGTGATAATGTGACGTCTAGTATCCCCTTTTAACTTCAAACCATGAGCTAAACCAAAGATAGCTAAGTTATTACTCTCTGTAGCCCCTGAGGTAAAGGTAATTTCTAAAGGAGAGCAACCTACTAAAGTTGCAACCTGTTCACGTGCGTTTTCTACAGCTTCAGCAGCCTCCCAACCATACACATGATCTTTAGCATGAGGATTTGCAAAAGCACCATCAATTGATAGACAATGTACCATTACCTCGATTACACGAGGATCGGTAGGAGTTGCTGCTGCATAATCAAAATAAGCAGGTTTGTTCATAATTATTCTTTAATATGAGATAGAGCTAAGGCAAATACAGATTCTACATGCGAGTCATTTAAAGCATAAAAGACCTTACGACCTTCTCTTTTAACTCTAACTAGCTTGTTAATTCTCATGTAGGCAAGCTGATGAGATACAGCAGACTTACTTAGCTCAACTAAGGATGCGATATCACTTACGCAAAGCCACTTATGAATAAGCAGTGCATGTACGATATTAAGACGTGTAGGATCAGATAAAGCTTTGAAAAACTCACTCATCACTAACGCATCATCTGATGCAAGCATTTGTGATTTTACAGATTCAATCTCAGTTTGATTTAAATCAACAGCTTCGTCTTTTACAGGATTTGCCATTAAAACTCCTACATTTGACTTTCGTCTTCTTCGGTTAATTCGTCTAAATTGTATTTTTTAAGTAATACTTTTTGCTCGTTTAAAGCATTACGGTATTCTAAGAAATTGTACTTACGGGTATTACGGCATAAGCTAAAGTAGTCATAACCTAGCTTATCGTTACCGTCAAATAAAGCTTTTTTGCCAAGGTAATAATAACCTTCACAAAGTCTATCTTGGAAGGCTGCTTCATCATCACGTACTTGTAAGATCTTATCCATTAAGTCTTTTTCAGAAATCTTACCTAAATAGAATCTTACAACATCATGGCCAAATTGCTCTTCTTTGTGGGCTGACAAAAGCTTATCAAAGTTGCGCTTTAAATTATCATGAGCCTGTTTTTCACCTATAGCTTCGCGCTCAACAATGTACATTGAAAGTAAGCGATATGGATCAAAAGGATTGTCGTCATAAAACTCTCTCATGTCCTCTAAGGCTAGATTGTAACGGCCAGTGTAGTACATGATAAAAGCACGATTTAGATATGGAAAATAACTTCTGTTTTCAGGATCGTCTAATTCAATTGCTGAAGCTAATGCATCACAAGCATCAGCCACGCGACCGTCCTGGAAGAAATAGATACCCAAAAGCTCATAAGGTCTTGCAAAGCCTGGGCGCTGCACAATGGCATTCATCATCATGTAGCGAGCCATGCCCTCTAAGCCTAAGTCATCGTAAACTGTACCTAAAGCATAAAAGAGTTCTGCTTTTTCATCAATTGAGCGCTTATCGCTATCCATGCTTAAAGTAGCATTTACAACTAAAGCTTGCTCTCTTTCAAAACTTTTTTTAGGAGTAGAGCTAGTGTAGATAAACTCTTGTGGAACAGTAATAGGACCTTTGAAGTCAACGTTATTGCCAACTCCAAAATTTGCGCAACTAGTGAGGGAGCATAATGCAACAAGACCCAATCCTGTTGCGAGGATGTGGGTCTTAAAATATTTTATCATTTGATACTTTTTAAATTAGTCCATGGTCTCGTAACCATCAGACTCCTTCTTCTCGACCTTTACAGGAACTAAATTCTCGCGCTTAATTCCTAATACTAAAGCCCAAGTTGATGCAACATAAATTGATGAAATAGTACCAAAGACGATACCAACAAACAATGCTAAAGCAAAGCCGTAGATCATCTCACCACCAAATACCATTAAAGATACCACAGTAATTAAGGTAGTACCTGAGGTAATGATGGTTCTTGATAAGGTCTCAGTAATAGAAATATTGAAAATATCATACATGGTAGTATTACGAGGTAATCTTACCGCATTTTCACGAATTCTATCAAATACCACGATCTTATCGTTTAGTGAGTAACCTACAACGGTTAAAACAGCTGCAAGCACGGTTAAGTCGTATTCAATTTGTAATACTGCAAATACACCTAGAACTACGATTACGTCGTATGCTAGAGAGATCACAGCACCAGTTGCCATACGCCACTCAAAACGGAAAGCAATGTAAGCTAGAATTGCAATTAAAGATACTACAATTGCAAGAATACCGCTTTCAACAAGCTCTTCACCAACAGCAGGACCTACGTACTCAGAACGGCTAAGTTTTACATCCTTATCGATAGTCTTAGATGCTGCCATAACCTTTGAAGTTACAGTTTGCTGATCTAAGCCCTCTTTAGGAGCTACACGTACCATCACATCTGATTGTGAACCAAAGTGCTGAGCATTACCGTTAATGCCTTCTTTAGCGTAAGCTTCTTTTACTTGCTCTAAATCCACACCTTGAGTAAATTCAGTCTCAACAACCACACCGCCTGTGAAATCAAGGCCCCAATTTAGGCCTTTTACACACATTGCGACGATACTGCCAATTACTAGGGCAATGCAGATTGCTTCTACAAGGCCCTTAATTTTCATAAATGGTATGACAGTACCATCTTTAATAAACTGCATCATGTCAGTATTACTCCTAAATGCTTAACTTCTTGAGGTTGCGACCACCATAAACGATGTTGACAACCGCACGGCAAGCAGTAACTGCAGTAAACATTGAGCTAGCTAGACCAATCATCAATACTAAAGCGAAGCCCTTAACAGCACCGGTACCCACCATAAATAGGATTAAAGCGGTAATAAATGAGGTGATGTTTGAATCGGCAATAGTTACGAATGCACGAGCATAACCTTCGTTAATTGCTTGTTGAATTGGACTGCCATGTCTAATTTCCTCACGGATACGCTCGTAAATCAGAACGTTCGCATCCACGGCCATACCTAAGGTTAAAACGATACCTGCAATACCAGGTAAGGTCATGGTAGCACCAGGAATTAAAGACATTACACCAACTAGTAGAACAAGGTTAAAGATAAGTGCTAGGTTTGCAATAAAACCAAATGACTTATAGTAAATAACCATGAAGATAACTAGGAAGATGATACCGTATAACATTGCATTCAAACCGTTTTGAATGTTTTGCTGACCTAATGATGGTCCAATGGTACGCTCTTCAACAATCTGGATAGGAGCAATCAAGGCACCGGCACGAAGTAAAAGAGCTAGGTTGTGAGCCTCTTTTGGAGAATCAAGACCTGTAATTCTAAAGTTAGTGCCTAAACGTGACTGAATAGTTGCCACGTTAATCATGCGTTGAATTTTCTTAAACTTTGGCTTGTAGCCAGGCTCACCTGGTTGTGGATCATCTGGGTTTTCAGTAGGTAGTACTACGAACTCGATGAAGTTAGTCCCCATAGGCTTACCAATATTGTCTTTAGTAAAGTTAGACATAATGGTACCGCCACGAGAGTCTAGGCTGATATTTACCTGAGGACGACCATTTTCATCAGCAGATGAAGATGCATCCACAATATGATCACCAGTTAGAATAACTTGCTTTTGAACTACTACAGGATAGCCCTTAGCATCGTTAATCACCTCAGTACCTGCAGGTACGTGGCCAGCAGCTGCAGCTTGTACGTCAGCTGAGGTATCTACAAGTCTAAACTCTAAAGTAGCAGTTGCACCTAAAATCTCTTTAGCACGAGCGGTGTCTTGAACACCAGGAAGTTCTACTACTAATCTATCAGCACCTTGTCTTTGTACTAAAGGTTCTGCTACACCTAACTCGTTAACACGGTTACGAATAATGTTGATGTTTTGATCAACAGCATTTGTTCTAACCTCTGATAACTTTTGAGGAGTCATAGTTGCTCTTACAATGAACTTATCGCCAATGTCTTGAGATACAACTTTGAAATCTTTGTGATTGTCAGCTAAAACCTTTTGAGCCTCATCGCGAACTGCTTCATCTTTGAACTCAACAACCACATAATCGTTTTCTGACTTCACGCCTGATAGACGGATACCACGATTACGTAGCTCAGTTCTAAAGTCGTTAGTAAGCTGAGTTCTCATCTTCTTCATAGCCTCGTCCATATCAACTTCCATTAAGAAGTGAACGCCACCACGAAGATCAAGACCTAGCTTTAATGGATGCATACCTAAGTTTCTCATCCACTCAGGAGTTGCAGGAGCTAAGTTTAAAGCTACGATGTAATTGTCATTTAAAGTCTTATTAACAATTTCACGAGCAGTTAGCTGATCATCAGTGTTCTTAAAACGGATTAGAAGCTGTTCGTTTTGGAACTCATAGTTACCATCAATGCTTTTAGCATCTAAAGTAGCTTTAATGTTATCTACAGTCTTTTGATCAAGCTCTACACCATGAGAACCGGAGATTTGCAAAGCAGGATCTTCACCGTAAATATTTGGAAGTGCGTAGAAGAAACCCACGGCGATCACTAAGAACACCATGATGTTTTTCCACAATGGGAATTTATTTAACACGGCTTTACACCAAATTTAAAAAATTAAAGCTACTTTTATCCTATAAAGACCAAAGTAGCTTTGTAGATTTAAAGAAAATTATTTCTTTGCTGCAACAGTCTTGTCTACAGCTACAGCCTCTAAGGTGCCCTTAGGTAGAACTGCAACAACGTAGTTACGCTTGATCTGCATTACAACACCGCTTGATACAGAAACCAGAACGTACTCTTTGTTATCTGGAAGCTTAACGATGCGACCTGCGATACCACCGTTAGTTAAAACTTCATCACCAACTGATAAGTTGTCTAGAAGTTTTTGCATTTCCTTACGCTTTTTAGCGTTAGGACGCATGAATAAGAAGTACACAGCAATCATACAGATTGTTAGTACGATAATCATGGTGAAGTCGCCCTGCTGAGCTGCTGGTGCGCCTTCTGCTGCATATGCAGTTGGAATAATACTCATGTTTTTATATTTCCTGTAGAACTAATTAAAATTCTTTTTAACTGACGCTATGTCTGCGCAGTAATAAAATCTTTTGCCTATTAGCTAATGCTTAAAACGCAACTGTGAAGTATAACACAATTTTGTCAAATGCAAACTATACAAAATATTAAGTTAGCTGTGGATAACCGTAGACTTTGTAAAATTCTTCTGCAAATTGCTCTAATCTATCCTCTTCAATAGCTTTTCTAATATCTGCCATGAAGTGTTCATAGAAATGAATATTATGGATAGTGTTTAAATGAGCACCTAATAACTCGTGACACTTATCTAAATGGTGCAAGTAAGCCTTTGAGTAGTTACGACAAGTGTAACATGTGCAATTCTCGTCTAGTGGAGAGGTATCCATTGCATACTTACTGTTACGAATACGTACTACGCCTTTTGAGGTAAATAGATGAGCATTACGTGCATTACGTGATGGCATTACACAGTCAAACATATCAACGCCATTTAAAACACCTTGAAGGATATCAGCTGGAGTGCCTACGCCCATTAAATAACGAGGCTTTTCTTCTGGCATTAAAGGAGTGATGTGAGATAAAGCTTTATACATTACAGGCTTTGGCTCACCTACTGCAAGACCGCCAATAGCATAGCCATCAAAACCAATCTTAGTTAAGCCATTTATTGACTCTTCACGTAGTGCTTCATCTGAGCCGCCTTGAATAATGCCAAATAAAGCATTTTTATTACCTAGGCGTTCAAACTCATCTTTAGAGCGCTGTGCCCAACGCAGTGATAAGCGCATCGCACGGCCCATTTCTTCACGGGTAGCAGGAAGGCCAATACACTCATCAAATTGCATCACAATATCTGAGCCTAAGTCATACTGAATTTGCATTGAAACTTCAGGTGATAAGAACAATTTAGAGCCGTTAATTGGATTTCTAAAATGAACGCCTTCTTCTGTAACCTTGCGGATATCAGATAATGAGAAAACTTGGAAACCGCCAGAGTCAGTTAAAATTGGCTTGTGCCAGTTCATAAAGTCATGTAAATCACCATGAGCTTTGATAACCTCGGTACCTGGACGTAACCATAAATGAAAAGTATTACCTAAAAGGATATCAGCACCAGTTTCTTCTACATGCTCAGGTCTTAGACCTTTAACAGTACCTAAAGTACCAACCGGCATGAAAGCAGGAGTTCTGACAACACCACGGTCAAAGACCATTTGACCAAGTCTTGCTTTGCCACAGTGCTTTTTTAATTCAAATTTCACTAAAAGATCCTCTTAGTTAGAAGCAGATGGTGGTAGATCGCTATGAGCGTTTTGATTTTTAGTAATGAACATACAATCACCATAGCTAAAGAATTTATATTTTTCTGCTACTGCATGAGTGTATGCATTCATAGTGTGCTTGTAGCCAGCAAAAGCTGAAACAAGCATAATTAAAGTAGATTCAGGTAGATGGAAATTAGTAATTAAACCATCGATGACATGATATTTGTAGCCTGGGTAGATAAAAATTGAGGTATCACTTTCAAATGGCTCAATTTCATTAGCGCTACCATTTTTCTCTGCAAAACTTGCAGCAGACTCTAAAGAGCGTACAGCGGTGGTGCCTACTGCTATTACTCTGTGGCCATTTTTGTGGGTGTTAATTACAGCATCTGCTACTTCTTTAGTTAAGTGTACAAACTCCTTGTGCATGTGGTGATTTAAAATGTCATCTTCACGCACAGGTTGGAAAGTACCAGCACCTACATGTAAAGTCACAAAAGCCATGTTCACGCCATAAGCTTTTAGATCTTCTAACTGCTCATTATCAAAGTGAAGACCAGCGGTTGGAGCTGCTACAGCGCCTGGGACTTTTGAGTACACAGTTTGATAACGCTCTTTATCTAGTGCCTCATCAGGGCGCTCAATATAAGGAGGTAGTGGGATATGACCTACTTTATATAAAATATCTAATAGTGAAGAGCCATCTACAGTTTTAATGCAGAATAAGTCTCCTTCACGGCCAGTCACTTCAACTTTATAGTCACCGCCATCTAAAGTGATGATATTGCCAGCTTTAGGAGCTTTACTTGCTTTAATGTGAGATAAAGCGCTGTCTGTAGTTAAAACTCTTTCAATTAAAAACTCGCAAGCACCGCCAGTTTCTTTTTTACCATATAAACGAGCAGGAATTACCTTAGTATCGTTAAAAACTAATAGATCGCCTGGCTCTAGAAAACTTTTTAAATCATAAAAATGTTTATCTTGATAGTCACCACTGTTGCCATCTAAACAAAGCATGCGACAAGCGGTTCTTTTTTCACTTGGGTAGTTAGCAATTAACTCAAGTGGTAAATCAAAATTAAAATCACTGCGTAACAATTTAAATACCTCGAAAAATCGGGGCATATTTTAGCATTTATTAAAGATTTTTTCGCAGTGATTTTAGATCACATCCTAATTACAAAAGGCTAGAATAAGTCTTCTTGCAATTTTTGCTTATTAAGGGCAAACAGCCTATTAAAAAGACTAAAGGATTTTTCTGCAAGCTCTTTAGCACTTGAGACAATTTGTGCGTTTTCAAAGTATTGCAAGATGGAGTCACAGCGAATAGACAATCCATAGATTTCAATTCCGTTATCTTTAGCATATTTCTTACAATTCTCTACATTTTCAGCGCTATCGGGTAGACCATCTGTAATAATAAAGATAATGTTGCGAGAACACTGTAACTTTCCTAAACAATCAAAGGCAAACCACAGAGCTTGTGCTAGTGGTGTTGAGCCACGTGGTGCTTGATCAAAACGAGGGGCGACCTTACTGGCGCGCTCATTAGCTCGCAGTGCAACTTCATATTCTGTTTCAACACCTGGAAAATATGTCACCATGGTTTTAATGCCATCAATACCTTCTAGGGCAGTAGCGAGCATTAAAGCTGCCTTACAAGCCTCTTTTCCACGACTTACTTTAGTATTGTCATCTGCTAGCATTGATGAAGATATATCTACAAGAATATGAATGGAAGTTGCAAAATCTGATTTATGCACCACTGCTTTGTAGATTTTAGTATCACCGACAATAGTTCTTGCAGCACGCCTTGCATCAAGCTTGCGCCCAGACTGTGCGTTAAAGGCATAAGCATCCACATAGCCACGCACTTTAGCGTTAAGTGAGCGTCTGATGCCATAAGTTGAATCAATGGTATCTAAGTAGTCAGCGCGACCTTCACGACATACATCATCTTTTAGTCGCCCTAAGTCTTCACGAGAGACACCTTCTTCAGAGATCTTATCTAAGATATTAGCAACATCACGACCTGGAGTAGTGTTTTTAGCGTTGTACTTACTGTGATGGGCAAATTTAGCAAACTCTTTTAAGAATCTATCTTCTTTAGCACTGCCAGGCTCACCAATGGTCTTAACTGCTGTAGTGTAGGCATTTTGCAAAGCCTCAGTATTTAAATGCTCATAGTCAGGTGGGAGCTTTTTATCGTCTTTAAACTCAAAGTTGAGTGAAGTTAAGATCTCATAAATCTTAAGAGTGTACTCATAGATCTCCTCAGTGCTTTCTGCTTTGATACTTTCTTTAGCAATTTTGGCAATCTTATTTAAATCACTAACTTTAATACGGTTTCTTAAATTCCAATAAATAAGTACTGCACGAGCTCTTGAAGATGAGAACTTTTGACAATAGCTTTGGCAATAACATTGCACAAATGACAAGATCACATTGATGACATTGACTTGATTGATGGTCTCACAAAAGCTTTGCCACTCTTTTTCATAGTAGTCATTTAATAAACACAAGTTCTCATACACACCAATGTAGCGACGAGAGATCAGTTTCTCGATACGACAATCCTCAAGAATATTCAAAATTGAGTGCATGAGTAGATTGTTATTAAGACCTTTAGCACAGATAAACGCAAAGTTAGTGTAGCGCACATGGGCACTTTCATGAGCTAAATAACCATAGGCTAAGCGGGCTGCCACAGGATCATCAAAATCAAGTCGCGGAATGTTAATTAACTTACCGTTGGTATAAGCAACAGAGCCTGCAATTTTTACTTTCACGCCAAATAACTTAGCGTAATTTGCTACCATAATCGGTAGTGCTTTAAGTTTATGATTCATGGATACTCCCAAAAATAAATTTTGTCTATTATCCATGGGCTCTAGAGTGTCCCCCCCAATTTAGCTGGGAAAAATTCCCACTTAAGCCATATTTATTTTTTAATGTTTAATAAATTTTACAATTTTTTGCTTGATCTGTGATTTTTAACAAAAATTTAATCTCAATTGTTTAGTAATTACGCATCAATAAAATAATTTTCTAAAGAATGGCTAAAACAACGCTTTTTTGATTTTGGATATTTAAAAAAATCGTAAAAAGTTAAAACGTACATTAAAAAAGGATGTCGACATGTAAAAACATCGACAGCCTTTCAATTTTAGGTTCTACTTTAGGGAAACTAATTTACTTAGAGTTTTTCTTTCTACCGCCTCTCATGTTTTGCTTTAGGAGCATGGTGAGGTTCTGTTTTT
>ONCS01000062.1 GCA_900316375.1 uncultured Succinatimonas sp.
AGGTAGAGGGTACTAATAACCTCATTAAAAGTATTAGAAGGACTGGGTATGGATACCCAGATGATGATTACTTTTTCCTAAAAGTTTTGGATCAATCTAGACGTAAATGATCTAGTGATCCCACAGGAAATTGCATTGAACCATTTGCTAAAAAAATTAGTGGGAAGGAAAAGAAATACAGCAAAAAAAATACATTTCAATTAAAAGACCAACTTCTAGTTCTACCTAAAAGTTGGTCTTAAAATTTATTAACCTACAACTGTAGGTTTGGCATTAGCTAATTATTTCTTAGCAGCAGCTTTCTCTTCAGCCTTTGGCTCTTCTGCCTTAGCTTCAGCTTTCTTAACTTGTACTAACTTAACATTAAATACTAAGGTTGAATTTGGCTTGATAACCTGACCTACAGCATTCTCACCATAGCCTAGCTTTGATGGGATGTATAGCTCGTACTCTGAGCCTTCTGACATTAACTGTAAACCTTCAACCCAACCAGGGATCATGTTATCTAATGGGAACTCAACAGGCTTTGACTGCTCATCAAATACCTTACCATCAATAGTGGTGCCCTTATAGGTTACAGAAATGGTGTCACCCTTTTGTGGCTTAGCACCAGTACCTTCGGTGATAACCTTGTACTGTAGACCTGATGCAGTTACTACAACGCCATCTTTCTTAGCATTAGCCTGTAAGAAAGCCTCACCTTGCTTTAGGTTGTCAGCAGCAGCTGCCTTTGAGTGTTGCTCAATCTTCTCTTGGATCTTCTTATCAAGCTCTTTTAAAGTAGCTTCAATTTGAGGACGATCCATAGCACCTTGTGAGGTAACACCATCAGAGAAACCAGCGATGATCTTATCAGTTGGGATAACACCTACTAATTGCTCTTGAGTATTCTTCATCTGAGCAACATAATCACCTAAAGATGCGCCGATTGCATAAGCTGCCTTATCTTCAAAGGTGCTGTCAGCGGTGATTGCGCCTGACTTTGCTACATTGCCGTTTGAAATTTGTAATTTGTGGTCGCAACCTGTTGCTACAACTAAGCCTGCGGTAACAACTGCTGCAATTGCAGTCTTCTTAAATAAAGATTTCACTTATAATCTCCAAATATAATTTTCTTATTTTTAAAAGTGTTCAAACGCTTTTGAAAATTGATGGCATATCTTACCATGTTTTAGCAATTTCATCTGCGCATTTTTAATCTGCCCTATACGGGTGATTTTAACCCCAAAAGACTTAGCTAAGACTTTGATGTCATCTTGAAAGCTTTGATTTGCGGTAAATAAAAGCTCATAATCCCCGCCTCCATATAGGCACAGCTTGTCTTGGTAATGATCATCTAGCTTATATTCACTAAACTCTACAGGCTTTGGAAGAAGCTCTAAATCAATTTCACAGCCTACATTTGACCTATCAAGGATATGCTTAATATCCCCTACTAGACCATCAGAGATATCAATGGCGCAAGTGCTGTAATTAAGTAAGCTTTGAGCTAAGTCACACCTATCCTCAATCAACATACTCTTTTGATAGCACTTATTAAAAGCATCCTCTCCTAAATTGAGATTCTTATAGCCTAAGTCAACAGCAAGACCAGGAAGTCCTAATGTGCCGGTAACATAGATGTCATCGCCAACCTTAGCTAAATCGCGGCGCATAGCTTTACCTTTAGGTAAAAGACCATAAGCTGTGATGGTAATTGAGAGCTCACCTTTAGTGGTATTACCGCCAATTAAAGGCATCTTAAGCTTACTTGCAAGAGTAAATAGTCCTTTAGCAAAGCCTTTTAAAAACTCTTCATTTGAGTTTGGAAGTGAGATACTTAAAGTAAAGCAATAAGGCTTAGCTCCCATGGAGGCAAGATCACTTACATTTACTAATAAAGATTTATAGCCAATGAATTCAGGATCTGTATCTTTGAAAAAGTGCACACTCTCAATTTGAGTGTCGGTGGTGATAGCAAGAGTTTTATCTTGTGGGATATTAAGTAAGGCACAGTCATCGCCTATGCCTAACTCAATGCCTTCACCGCTATCGTAGGCGGTG
>ONCS01000020.1 GCA_900316375.1 uncultured Succinatimonas sp.
GCAGTATTTTCCGGCGGCGAATGCGCTATACTCATAATGCCTCCTCCTTGAAAAAGGTCTAGGTTTATGAACAAATCGATGCTGCACGAATTTACAAAGTACTACAAAAGAAACTTGAATTACCGTATTCTCATAAGAGAGCTACAGTATTCTATTTTTTTTATATGAAAACAGAACGAAGTACAATAGGCTAAAGCAAAAATATTTAAAAAATTTTTAACTGATTAATCTATAAGGAAATTTTGTCTTTCAATAAGTTAGCAAAAGTTAGATCACTTTCGTATGGGCGTGACATATTAGGCACCAGTTAAGATGCTTTTGCGGGATCAATAGTTAATAACAGGTCCTTTCTCTTGTCTTTCTTCAACCTTTAAATACTCAACTTATTACTTTAGCTTACGGCATGTTGTTACTGCCAAATTTAGGTACTGAGCCACTGTAGTGTGCTGCGTTTATAAATAAACTCTAATGAGTGCTTATAGCTTACTACCATTCCAATTTACTATTTTACGAGCTCTAAGGCTTCATGTGTTTTACGGTTTAATGGTAGCGCAATAGTAATAAAATCTTTCTTTACTTAAATCTTTGTCTTTGTGTGTTTTCTTGTCTTATTTTGTCTTTAAATTCTGTAAGTTACTTATTATGCAGCTACGTTGTCAGCCTCGATCACTTTATTAACATTGCGTGATTGATACTCGTACTTATTGATAGAGCGCTTACCTTGATATTCAGGATCATAGAACGTATCCTTCTTTAACAAGTTGAAACCGACTCTAGCTATGTAATTAGCATAGGCTTGTGCATCATGCCTCTTAGAGCCACTGTATTTATCACTCTTTAGGTTTTTACAATAGGACATGCCACATTGAAAGAATATGCGCTTAATCATGGCAATACCTTTGTACCTCGTATCTAAGCATGAGGTCTTACCACCTGTACCGGTAATACGCGGACAGACACCTAGGTACGATGCTAACTGCCTACTGTTCTTAAATCTTGAGATATCACCAACTACAGCCACAAAAGCAAAAGCAGTAACGTCACTTACATAGGGAATAGACTTAATACGCTGCATACTCTTGTTTTTAGCAACTACTTCGATGATAGCCTTGTTTACTTCTGCTAAAGCACTAACCAAGCCTTCTACAGCCTTTTTATAGCCTTGTATGATACCTTCAATGATGTCATCAGCATCAGTTACATCTAACGCTCTTAAGGTGTCGAAAAGGTCCTTTAAAACAGATGCTGGATCACTGTGACTATGGGTATCTGCTGTACTCTCTCTTAACAAACCATTACAGCAACGAATGATTTTATCTTTAGCAGTAATAAACTGTTCTCTAGCTTTGAGTAATCCTAGCTGTAGCATATTAAGTTCACTTCTGCAGGTAACCGCCTGACAGATGCCGTTTACTAAATGTAAAGCACCTGCATTCATGATCATTTCTGCATCTCGTTGATCACTCTTGTTTCTATGGCGATATTCAGTACCTTTTATTGATTCTGCAGTTAGAATTACAACATCATGGTTACATCTTTTGATGTCATTTGCTACCTTATGACAACCACAGCATGCTTCCATTGCTATATACAAGCGCAAGCCCTTTTTAGCTAGCTCTTTAAGCGTAGACTTTAATTCCTCTTGCTTAATGCTGATGTTAACAAGCTTATTCTTCTCATCTATAAAAGCTAACTGATGGCCCTTAGATGACAAGTCAATACCAGCAAAATGAATACCTAAACTTGCTACGAGATCAACAATTTCCTTTGAAGGGGTTGAAATAGTGGTTGTTAATAAATTAAGATCGTTCATGGCGATGAATACTCCGTTTAAAAATTTATTTTGCGAGATCATCGCCATTTTTATGCCTTTCATCAAGTACACCTCTCACAATTTTAAGCACTAACAGCAAGACAGTTTTATATGAGGACTTAGCCTTATTGGCTGTCCAAAATGGAGTTGTCAGTCTCACTGCAGTAGCAACTAGGTGCTGTAGTTGGAATAATTTATACGCAGAACTTAATCAAAAAAAACAGAATTCTCAACTACAGCAATTCTTTATGAGGCATAGCCTCAGTAATCTTTTAATAGGTGCTGTAGTTGGAATAATTTACGGAAAGAACTTAGTCAAAAAAAACTGAATTCTCAACTACAGCAAAGCTTGTTTAAGGCTCTACCTTCTGCTCTTTGTAGATACCTTTAAATTCATCCATATCAAATGGTTGCTTGTTTTTAAGCATACTGTAGGCGGTACAGCACAGCTTATTAGCTATGGCGCAAATAGCGACTTTACCACTCTTCTCCTTGACCATACGATGGAGCCAACAGTTCTCAAATTTATCTTGCTTTTTGATTTTTCTATACATAGCCATTGCTATAAAGAAGTAACACTTCTTTACAGTCTTATGCCCAACAGGGGCTGCTTTAATCGTATAGTTAGAGCCACCAGTACCACGGTGTCTTGGGGCATATCCCATTAAAGATGCGTAATAACTACCGTTTTTAAAGTTATCTAAGTTACAAAGCGATACCATCAAACAGAAGACACTAAACTCCTTAACAGCAGGTATTGTCATCAATAGCTTACATGCTTCATCCTCACGAGCTACCTTAGTTATGTACTCATCTATCTTTGCAACCTTTGCATCACAATCATCCATATGAGATGAGGCAAACTCATTGATCATGCCTAAGAATTCTTTAGAGTCATCTCTTACATGATCAGGATCATCAGCAAGATCATGGGCATGTTGCCTAAATTCTTTAATACCACATCTAACAGGTTCACCAATCTCATGAATTGCAGCCTTCCATAAGTTAGTCATCTTTACTCTATCTTTTAGGATTTGATCACGTAGACGCAAGATCATATTTAATAACTGCTCTTGCTCAGTCTTAACTCCAATCTCTTTACAACCATCAGCAAAACAAGCTCTGTAGATCAACTTTGCATCATGAGGATCATCTTTGTTCATGTCTTTTACAGATGCTACGAATCTAGTGGTGATCAATCTAACCTTATGGTTGTACTTAATACATTGACGTGCCCAGTAATGGCATGATGAGCCAGATTCAAAGGCTACAAGCAGAGGCTTATCAGACTCTTGTAAAAACTTGGTAAAGCCGTCA
>ONCS01000204.1 GCA_900316375.1 uncultured Succinatimonas sp.
AATCATAGCAGATTCATCAGAAATGGTATAAGTCTGATTTGATGAAGTGTGTCCTGGATAACCAGAACATCCAAAATAGCGTGACCAAAGACCGTAATTGTGAAGAAGACGAATGTATTCACGGGAATTATCTTCACTGATAGCGCAAATAATTTCATTTGTCAGCATACTTTCACCTCTTACTCAAATAAGGAATTCATAATCTTAGGGAACGCAGTTCTAACAAAATCCATTGTTAGTGAAACTCCCATCTGGTCTGCCATGGATTTCACCTTGTTCCAGATCTTAGGTTCTCGCATATGCTGTAACAAATCATGGCCATCCATACTGAGCTGTAATCTGCGATAATCGTAGCTATAGCCATGTTGAGGAGAACTGCCAGAGCGCATGCGATACTCATCCAGCTCAATAATATTTGAATTGATTTTGGAAATAAGACCAGCGTCAATCAGTAAGCGTACATGCCCATCAAAACACCTAAGTCTCTGAAGTCTTTTCTTTTCAATTTCATCTGCATCAAGCCCATCCATCCACTCTTCGTTATTTCCGGCATGTTTAACGAAATTAGCAAAACGGTCTTCCTCTATCGCGGTTAAAATATCTCTAATAACATTCCAGTCTCTCTTCATGTGCCACCTCTCAAGAATACCTTTACCTCACATCATGGTTTTATAGATTACAGGAACAGCCTGAACGATAAATTCATAGGTAAGTTTCACGCCCAGAGCTTTTGCCTTTGAAAGAATACGATTCCATAAAGTCTGGTCTCTTAGTACTTCAAGTAAATCATACCCCTTCATTGTCATTCGAATACCAGGCACATTGGGAGCCTGAGGCAGAAAGTTAGGATGGTATGTACATTTACCGTCATCGTCCATATCTGATGCAAGTTCGTAATTGGTAATAAGTTCGCTTTCCTTAAGCAACTCATAATGAAGCAGCACGTTTTTCTGTTCGCTCTCCTGAAGCTGTTCCCAATGTATTTTCACCTTGTTGTCTTCTATCGCGCACAGAATGTCTTTAATAATTTTCCAATCGCGTTTCATTTGACTTCTCTCTATTTGTCTGTGTTTAAATCTATCATACCAATCAGCGAGTTCACAATCATACTTCCTCTCTTATTTCTTTAGTCAGCATTTTCCAAATAGATTCCTGCAAGCTTAATCTTTTCCAATTTCCCAAATTCTAGCTTCAACCATTCCAGGTAGCTTAGTAATTCTTAACCCTTTCTTGCGTTTAGGTTGCTCAACTACAGAGCCTCTAACAACGGTTAAGTGGTCGATTTGTGAATCATCAAGCCATAAGCCTGCGTGAGTGCATACATCTTGAAAGCCTTTTAGGATGTTATCTAAATCTCTACGTCTTGCATCATTAAAATGCACTGTGATTGATACACCTACTCTACCCTTAATTTGCTCAAATCCATCAGTTTGGTCTTTTAGCTCATGTAAAGCACGAGCAAACCAACTTCTGTATTTACTTCCGTTAGTAAGTTGGCGGCCGCGTGTTCTAATTAACCTCTGATTTGCACTGACTGGAACCTCAAATCTAACTGTAATCACTTGTTACTCCTGCGTTGTTGTATGAATTACCTAAATTGTTTTCTTCAAATCTCATTGCTCTGCCGTTGTAAGTCATCTCTAATTTACCTACAGGACCGTTTCTGTTTTTAGCTACAAACAAAAGCGCATCATCTGCTTGCTGACTAGGATCAAGATAATTTAACTTCTTGAATTTTCTACCTATCATAAATATCACGTCACAGTCTTGCTCGATTGAGCCAGAGTCTTTGATATCTGATGGCTTTAGACTATCGTTATTAGCAGCGCGATTAAGCTGACATAGAATGAATATCACTGTGTTGTACTTCTTTGCTAAATTCTTAAGCTTCTTAGTCACCTCACCAAGAGCACTTGCTTTTGTACCGTTGGTCTTAATGTCGATATCCATAAGCTGTAAATAGTCAATAAAGACAGCACCAACAGCTCCATAATTTAGCTGACACTGTGCCATAGCACGCTCGATATTAGATAATGAGATTGCACTTTCGTCATTAAGTAAAAGCTTAGGTGCTTTGTCTTCAGCGTGAGCAAATAAAGCCTCATTTTCTCTTAGTAAATCATCCCACTGATTTGGATTAGCGCTTTCAATGAGCTTGCCTCTAGCGATATCAGATACTGATACTCCAGTCATATAGCTATAAAAGCGCTGCAACACTTGCTTATTTGACATCTCTAATGAGAAGCTTAAGCAAGGACCTTTAAAGGTGTTATTCTTTAGGTAATAAGCCATTAAGTTAAGAGCAAAAGCTGATTTACCATTGCCAGGTCTTGCACAGATAGCATTTAGTGAACCAAGCTTTAAGCCACCGCTTAAGTATTTATCAGAGTCAAGCTTAGGATATCCTGTAGGCACTAAAGTTTCTGTAACACCATTAGCTATCTCTTTAATATGAGCGTTGGAAGCTTCTTGCGCATCGACGTATAGGTCAGTTGATGTAGTATCTTCTTGTGATAGTAAGTACTGAGCTATAGCGAAGACGTTCTTATAGTTCTTAGCACTTATAGATGTATCAGCATTTGCGAATACTTCAACAGATTCCCAAAAGTGATTCCATGTATTGCGCTTAACAGTAACTTCATGCAAATCATTAGCAAGATCTTGTAGGTCGTCACCAACATTTTCTGCACTATCAATGCAGTCCTTAACTTCTTGCTCTACTTCTTGATGGTCAATATCATAGTCATCAGTACGAGCTTGTACATAGATAGTCATGCGTACTCTATCTACATCTTCTTTGCCTTGAGATAGCTCTCTTGAGATGAATTTCCACATCTTTTTGTAGTCACGATGTGAAAAGTCATCAGATTTAATCTGCTTTGAGATTTGAGTATATGCATCTAAGCCACGTACAAGTAGAGCTCCAATCATGGTTTGTTCGTACATCAAGTTACGTGGCATAGAATCTAAAGGTCTAGTAAACTTATTCATCTTTGCCACCTAGCTTTGCGCTTGTTGGAATATTACCTGGATGAATATCTTGCTCAAAGTTATTCAAGCATTGTAGATATTGAGCTTTGCTCATAGTCACAGCAGGAGCGTTAACACATCTGTAGTTACCTTCACCATATACTTTATCTGCGATAGACTTAGCAATACCTTTATCGCCTACTGCGCATACAGAGCGGTCATGTGAGCCACAAGGGACAAACATCCTAGACAATGAATTAGGATCTTTCTTATACTTGGATGCTCTGATAGTTGTATAAGCTTGTACATATCTTCTTTCAGCCATTCTAAGATCAGACCATCTGCAATCAGTGAAATTATCGAAGTCTCTAAATGACACAAAGAATGCAACTGCTGCTCTTAGGTCTCCAAAGATGATATCTGTGCAAGCGTGATAGTTATCTAGTAGCTCATTCCATAGCTCAAGAGCTACAGACTCAAGCTCTTTAGGATTTACTGTACCGTAGTCAAGAACTTTTACTACGTTAGCAACGTTCACCTTTACACCCGCTTTAGTTACAGCACTTAAAGCTTTTAGGATTGAAGGTAAATCAAAATCAATGAAATCTTCAAGCATTAAATCGCGCTTAATAAAGTCATCTTGGGTAAAGCTACTCTCAGTATAGTTGAGTTGTGGCTCACCATTCCTAGCATTCCAAATGTGGCAAAACATGGTATAATCATTAGTGTTCATTTATAACTACTCCTTTGTGGGTAAATTCATCGACAGAGACTCCTAATACGCTACTTAGGAGTTTCTGCTCGTCAGTAGGACCGTTAATAGCAGCATGGTAATAATCTAAAAACTGTTGACGTACCTCTTCAGGCTTAATGCCTTTAAGCTCTGCTTCTCTATCAATCCATTCATTAGTCTTATTGGCTCTTTGTTGTTGTTCTGCAAGCTTTTCACTCTTGGTATCACGTAGCAGGTTGCATTCAATATGAGTGCATTCATTCAATAGCCACTCTCTTGCATCAGCATTAAGCCCACGTTTCCATCTGAAATTGCGTGATTGATAATGGTTGAAGAACTTCTCTACTGTAGTTGGTAAGTACATACGACCAATAGCTAAGTGCTCATCTTTGAGCTCATCGGCTAGCTGAGTGAATAAAGGCATAAAATCATAATAAGAGGAAAAAGAAGAGAGGGCGCTCGCAGAGCGCTTTGCCTCTCTTACTTTATCTTTACTTATATAATCTTTACTATTCTTATCTAATGAAGAAGGTGTAACTTTTACACTCTGACAAGGTGTAACATCTGCACTCTCGATAGTGTCATTTTTACACTCTGTCAAAGTGTCATTTTTACACTCTCGATAGGGTAATAACTGCACTGTCGAAGGTGTAACTTTTACACCATGTACGCTATCAACGCTTTCAGCCGTTTTTTGCTCAATTTTGGGCTCTTTTACTAAGTAATACTTAGTTTGGTCAAAAGGTATTCTTTTGGCTGGCTTTGTAACCTCTAGTAGCCTGTTTTCAATCAATTCATTAACGGCTCTAATGATTGTTTTCTTTTCCACATTAAAGAAACTGGCATACTCATACTTCTTAAAGAAGATCACTTGAGTACCTTCCTTAGAGATTACGTACATACGCTCATAGATAAGCTTAGCAATAGCAGAAATCTTTAGACTAAAGATAACTGTAGGAGCTCGGTTGTATGTGATATCCATAGACACTCTCCTAGTCCTTTAAGTACTTCCAAGCTTTTAAATCTGGAAATGCAGTTCGCAGATACATAAGGCGTGCATTTGGCACTCCTTTATGTATCCATGCGCTAACAGATGGAGATTTACATTTCAAAATCTCTGCCACTCTGCCAGAACCACCTAATTCATATATAAGATTTCGAGCTTGAGCTCCTTTCATTAAGTTTGTAACTTTAGGTTTTGCCATTACTAGATCCTCTTATTTGTAACTATAATAATGATAGATATATCTACACCTAAATGCAAGACATTTCTAGTATCATTTTAACTATAATTATAGATATATCTATTACAATGATTACAAAAGGTGATTTATATGCGAGATCTATCAACTTTAGGAGCACGTATTCGATACGGCTTAGAAAAGACAGGCAAGAAACAAGCAGATCTTGCTAAATATGTTGGCATTAAGACAGCTACTTGCTCTCAATGGTGCAGTGATAAAGTAAAAGCTTTAAAGTCAGACAATGCCTTGAAAGTAAGCCGTTTTCTTTGCGTTAATACTAATTGGCTAGTTACAGGAAAAGGCTCACCTGATGCAGAGAATGTGGTTGCATTACCTGATGATGTATCAGCCTCAGATGGCTACATCCAAATAAAAGAGTATCAAATAGCTTGTGGCGCTGGTGCTGGCTATTTACCATCATTTGAAGAAGTATCGGAGAGTATACCTGCAACCTATAGGCAGTCATACTTTGACCACTTAGGTATTGCTCCTGATGCATGTATGAGATTTAGAGTTCATGGTGATAGTATGGAGCCAATACTATTTGATGGCGATACTATCTTAGTTAATACAGCCGATAATAAGAACATCATTAACAATAAAGTTTATGCAATCAATGTAGAGGATGAGGTTAGAGTAAAAAGGCTTATCTTACAGATAAATAAAGACTTAATTATAAGATCTGAAAATAAAGAGTATCCTGATGAGATTATAAGACATGATGATAGCAGCATTAACTTCTCCATTATTGGAAGAGTTATTGAGAAGTCAGGACATGGTGGCTTGTAAATTTTTTCTATTTTTTTTCTAAAAATCTTTTCTTAATACATTCAAAGAGTTACTAGCAATAGTAGCTCTTTTTTTCTAGCGTTTATAAAAATATTAGATAAATCTATTGACAACTTATGTAGATTTATCTATCATTTCTTTCAGAAGATAGATATATCTATCATTAAATGGTAGGTAAAATTACTATGAATAAATCACAAAAATAAATCTTGGTTTATAGTATTAAATCAAAATTTACGAGGTTACCTAGTATGAAACAAATAATTAGTGATTTAGTTGCCAGTGTTGCTTTTCTTTTATGCCTAGTTCTTGTCTTCATTGTTGACCGTCTAATACTAGAACGCTCTGCGTCAATTATTCGAACGATGTTATCTTAACTAGCAAAGACAGCTATGCGACCGATAAC
>ONCS01000156.1 GCA_900316375.1 uncultured Succinatimonas sp.
AGATTTACCACTTCTCATTGAGAAGGTGGTGTTTACTATCGCCCATAACCTTAATTTAAAAATTGCTTAAGGTCTTGGGTATAATTCTCAAAACACAAACGGCAAAAGGATGTGACACTAAAGCATCGACATCCCTATCCATAGTTTGATTTTTAAAAAGCTTTTTATAAATGGTTTATATTTTAATTTAGTATATTTCTGAAAATTTGCCTGTATTTTACAAAACAATTTTCAGATCTTAAATTTTTTATTATTTGTACAGGCCTTTATTAGCGTGTAAAGGGTCTGACATCATTCTATCTGATATTAGCACACCTTTTTGCAAATGGCCAACCCCGATGAACATGCCATTAGTGCGAATTTGGACTGTGCTCTCATAATTTACGTTGCAATTTGTAAAAGTGCAAGCTTCATCAACTTTTTGTCTTTGTCCCATAGTCAGAAGTTTAGCCTTCTCTTCTGGAATTTCAATGCATGGTAAATAGGCCATGACTTTATCAATTGGGATCAACAAAGCATCAAGCTCTGTAAAATCTGTAAAATCTTCACGTTTATCAGCTAGCACTTGGATAGACTCTAAGGTGTGCATGGTACCTTTCGGAAGGCCGTCTACTTCAATGCGACGTAGTGCAGTTACGTGGGCTCCACAACCAAGATAGTTACCAATATCCTCAACTAAAGTTCTAATGTATGTACCCTTTGAGCAATATACTTCAATGGTAAAAGTGTCTTGAGTCTTATCTAAAAGCTTAATGTAGATAATTTGCACGACTCGGCTTGGCACTTCAACATCATGACCTGCTCTTGCGTATTTGTATAAAGGGCGACCATTGACCTTGATAGCAGAATACATTGGAGGTACTTGAGTTATCTCTCCAATAAAAGAGTTGATTGCCTCGTCAATGCGCTCAATTTCATTAGTTACAGGGGAAGTTGCAATCACCTCACCTTCAGCATCACCTGTTGATGTGGCAATACCTAATTTACCAGTTGCAATGTACTTTTTACTACCTTCAAAAAAGTAAGAGCTAAATTTAGCAGCCTGACCTAAGCAAATTGGTAATAAGCCACTAGCTAGTGGATCTAAAGTACCAGTATGACCGCCTTTAATGGCACGGTAAATACCACGCACTCTAGTTAAAGCTAAAGCAGAGCTGATCCCTGATGGCTTATCTAATAAAAAGATACCGTCAATTTCTCTTTTAGGAGCACGGCGAGATTTATCAGGAATTTCCTTTTTAACCTTAGTCTTCTTGCCACGAGGTAATGTATGACCATTAGCTTGAGGATTTACTTGATTGTCGGTATTTAAAATAGTATCAGTCATGGTGATATTTAGTATTATCTAGTTTGGTATTGCTTTGGTTTCGTGTTTTGCTTTATGTAAGAAGTTTTAAATTTCTAAACAGCTTGGACAAAATACTTTGGATCAACTACAAAATTGCAGTTATCTACAAGCTCAAAGCCATCTAGTAATTCCATCTTCAAAATGTGCTTAGTACGGCGCATGGAGATTTCATCTTTAAAGATAAATGCCTTGATATCAAAAAAGCTGATCTCCCCTTTTACATGTAATGAGGTATCAGTGCTTTGATGCTCATCTTCATTAACATTGGCAATCTCTAAGATACAAGGACAAATAGTCTTAAGCTCATAGTTGTCATTTAATAGGCTTTCTAGCTTATTTAAATGCTCTAAACTTACATTGTCTTTGTATAAATTTACAGTATTCTCATGGCCATGATCTTTTTGAATTTCTAAAAGACCTTGCATATACTCAATAGTGCCATCATCCTCAATTTTGAGTAAGGCTTCTTTAGAGATCACGCGTTTAATTGCAAAGATTAAACTTAGATTGTGACTTGTAGTTAAGTGAAGTAATGTGCTCATAGAAAAATATTCTTGCTAAAACTTTAAGTATTCTATCAATTAAGTCATTTTTGAGCTAACAAATTCTCTAGAAAATCGCTTTTTTAAGTTAAATACAGGCATTTTGGGTAGATTTTTCTAAACACTTTGATGAAATTTCGTTAAGGTCTTGATCTAATTTTAGTTTTCACATACAATAGCTCTCGCTCTATGGGGGTTTTCGGTCCTCGCGTACTTGATGAGGGTTCAACAGGTCAGGTCCGGAAGGAAGCAGCCAGGGTTCTTATTCAAGGTACCGCGATGTGGTTGAAGCCCCCACCTAAAAATAGAATCGATTATGCAATCAACGTCTCCATCCTATTCTAGTCTTCAAGAGTTAATCGTCACAGACCAAATCTACAAAGATAAATCTTTAACGATTATGTCTTTTATTATGCACTTAGAGAGTATGCAATCTTACGGTACTCCAAGTACATTTTTAATGACTAGACCTAGAGGCTTTGGCTTATCTCTACTTACCACCTCTTTAGATAAGATCTTAAAAAAAGATGCTGAAGTTACCAATAAAATTGAAGATCGTGGCATCTTAGATAATATTCAGCAACGCCATACTCTTATCATTGACTTTAAAAAGGTAAATGGCAGAACTCCTAAAGAGTTTAAAGATAGTCTAATTGATACCCTACAAGAGCGCTTTTGGTTTCACCACATTGAAAGTCATATCAATCCATATTTAACTCCTAAGGTTTATTTTGCCCGCTTAATTGAAGAGCTTTACAAAAGGCATAATGAATCGATGGTTATTCTCATTGATAACTACGATATTCCTTTAGAAGTTGCTGCCATGATGGAGCATGAGGACAACAGAATTGAGTCTACATGCGCTTATCTTGATATGCTCAATGTGATTAAATATTCAAAAAATAAGGTCCGTTGGGCTTTATTATCAGGTCACGTTAAGTTTACCTTAGCCTCTGAATACTCTGAAGGTCTTCCTTTAATCTATGATCTATCAAATGATGAAAGATACGAGACCATGTTTGGTTTTACAAGAAAGGAAGTAAGCTCACTTTTTGCTGATAAGATTGCAAAGTTTGCTGATAACCTCAATATCACCCCTGATGAGTACATAGACTTACTTGAACAGTGCTACGGTGGTTTTCACTTTTCAGATAACTTGCAGCCTGTAATGTGCCCTGCTTGTATTTCACACTTAATGGCAAATAACGGACTGTTGCTGCCATATTCAGGTGCTGGTAAATACACCTTCTTAAGTAAATACCTAAAACAGCACAAAGACGATTTAAACTGGCTTTACGATAAAGACGGTCAAGATCCACTCTTCTCTGAATCAATTGATAGAAAGTTAAAAGGTAAGCAATTAGGCTCGCTTTTAATTCAGCTAGGTTTTGCTACTCGTACTAATGTTTTAGCTAACACCGATGAAGGTTATACTACCTGGCGTTATCGTTTCTCATTTCCAAATCTTGATATGAAAAAGACCTTTGATTTAATCACTGAGCAATGCCCTTCAAGTGATTTAACTAAGGTACTACCACTAGATATCTTCAAAGAAACCAAAGAAGACATAGAAGAGCCTTTAAAAGACAACGATTAAGTTGTAATTACTTTCAATTCCAAATTAAGTCTTTTTGCTCATTTTTGTATCTTAAACTTTACACAAGTGACTTTATTTAAGTTTTAACTCTTTTGTTTGTAGAAAGTACTTTACAAACACAGTAGAATAAGCTTATACAAAGATTTTTATATAGCTTTTGCTAACACTTTTCTAGGAATTACTATGAGCTTAGCCTTTTTTGATATGGATGGCACCATCATCGGTGGTGATACTAATGACATTAGCTTTGACGCCTTTTTAAAACTTGGCATTATTGATGATACTGTAATTAAAAAGCTTAATGCCTATGAAGATCAATTCTATAAAGGCGAGCTTAACGTTGATGAGTTTGTGCAATTTGCAGCAAGTCAATTAACTCGTTTTAATAAAGATGAGCTTTATAAGCTTTTAGATGAAGTTGTAGCTAAGTACATTATTCCTGTAGTAAAGCCTGGTGCTAAAAGAGCTATCGATTTTCATAACAAGCGTGGTGACGTTGTAGTGATTGTAACCTCAACTATGGATTACCTAGTCGAGCACATTGCAAGACAGCTTAACATTAAGTACTTTATCGCCTCCCCTATGGAAAAAGTAAATGGCGCACTAACAGGACGACAAGCAGGAATGCCTGCTTATAAAGAAGGCAAGGTCACCAAGATTAAAGAGTTTATCAAAGAGCATAACTTATCATTAGAAGACTCCTACGGCTATGGTGATACCATCAATGATTTACCAATGCTTATGATCTGTGAGCATAAATATGCTGTTGATCCAAATAAAAAGTTACTTCAAGATCCTCTAATCAAAGAGCTTGAAATTGTCGACTGGACTAAATAGGCGAACTAGTTTGAATAGGTCTTAGAAAAATAAGGCCTATTGTTTTGATTCATCTTATTAAGGCAAGGAGACCACGACCTCTGTAGGTCGTGGAGGAATTGCCGTCCTCCGTTCTACTAAATAATTTTTAGCACGCTCTAAGAGTTTTAGTTTCTTAAAGCTAATGCTCCCTTTGTTAACTTTGTTACCAGATAAATCTCTGATATCAAAGTATCCTG
>ONCS01000137.1 GCA_900316375.1 uncultured Succinatimonas sp.
AATTCTGTATAAATTCTTCCTTTTCTAAAGCCAAATCACGATCTGATTAATGAGCACAAATCGCTTTCTTAAGCCATTTAATATTTCTTAAATTTAAAGAACAGATCATACTTTGTAAAAAAGTGTTTTAATTCAACAAGATACTAAGATCTTGGGTATATTAGAGCTTTTAAAAAAGTAATTCTCATCCTCAAATAAAAAACGGCAAGGTTTGTCCTTGCCGCTTGTATAATCCATTTAATTCAAATTAAGTCTTTGAAGTCTAACTAATCTAAACTAAACTCTCTTAGAATCAATCATATAGCTGTTCTTAACACGATTGCGTTTGTAATTAGTTTGAAAATTCTTAAAGGCAATCATAAAAGCTAGGACAAAGAATCCACCAGGAGGCAAGATCGCAACCATTAAGGTGTAGTCTGCTCCAATAATGTGGCACTCTAAAGCTTTGCCAAACTCACCAAATAAGTTTTGGGCACCAGCAAATAAGGTACCTTGACCTAAGATCTCACGAATTGAACCTAGTACAAATAAAACTAAGCCAAAACCAATACCGCAACCTAAAGCATCAGCAAATGAGTAGAGGGGATTATTGCGACTTGCATAAGCTTCAGCACGTCCCATGATGATACAGTTAGTAACAATCAAGCTTAAGTAAATACCAAGTTGAGCGTATAACTCAACAAAGTAAGCTTGGCAGTAGAAACGTACTACAGTTACTAAGGTTGCAATAAAGAGCACGTAAATTGGAATACGTACTTCTTTTAAGATGATCTTACGAATAATTGAGATCACAACAGAGGACACGCAAATTACTAGTAATGTGGCTAGAGCTAAACCTAGGGCACTTACAGCAGATGTAGTAACAGCTAAAAGTGGACATAAACCTAATAACTGACATAAGCCTGGGTTATTAGACCAAATGCCTTTGAAAAACACCTTAACTAAACCTTCTTTAGGTAAGGTTGTAGCCTCTTTTGAAGACTCCTTTTTTACGCCTTCAATTTTGGTTAAATTCTCTTTTTCTGCCATTTTTAGCGTACCTTACATTTTGGAAGTGAGTCTAGGTCAATTTCATTTAGAGTCTTTAAAGCATCACGTGTAGCAATCACGGTAGCACGTGAGGTTACAGTAGAACCTGTGATAAAGTCAAAGTCACCCCCGAATTTCTTAACTTCAAAGTTTTTATCATTAAGACCATTGCCTGATAGTTGATCTAAGAAGTTGCCATGAGCACGGTCAACCTTATCGCCTAAGCCAGGGGTTTCTTGGCTAAACTTAATATCTGCTTTATAGACTTTTTTGTACTTATCAAAGCCTGCGATCATAATTAAAGGATTTGAGTAACCTAAAGCTGTAGCATAGGTTAGTACATAGCCTTTTATTTCGTCATTTACAGTTGCTACATATAAAGTTTGCTTGTTGCCGATGAGCTTATTAGTTACTAAATAGCAATCAAGCTTAACGTTATCAACACGAGCTTCTTCTGGAAGTAAGGTTGATACCATATTAAAAGTAGCTTTTGCTTCATTGTCAGCAATGATTTTACGGGTAGTAGTACTTGCATAAAGCACAATACCAACACATAGCATACCTACAAAGGCAAGTAAGATACCTGATAATAAGGCGCGAGAGGTTTTACCCATTTGCTTTTCTTGAACATCAGCTTTACTGTCAGCTTTTTTATCATCAAGAAGCATATTTAATTTTTCTTTATCCATTTTTATTTATCAGCTCCTAATTTAAAAAAGCTAGCACCAAATGATCTACGTCTTGTTAGAGTATCAATTAAAGGAGCTGCTGCATTAGATAGCATCACCGCAAAGGCCACAGCATCTGAGTAAGAACCAAAGGCTCTTAAAATTACAATTAAAAAGGCACATAAAATTGCAAAGTACACACGGCCTTTTGAAGTACCTGCATTTGTTACCGGATCTGTGATAATAAAGAAGGCTGCAAGCATGGTACCACCAAATAAGAAGGTATCCACAGGTGGCATAAAGTAGCCAGGGAAGTAATAGCTTAGAACAAATGAGAAGATAAATAATGATACAAAGAAAGTAAGTACCATTTTAATTAAAATCAGTCTAAAAGCGATTAACACAAGGCCACCTAAGGTTAGGGCAATAGCTAGAGCTAAATAGGCCACATATTGAGATGAGGTAAAATCATGATGTGCCATCTCATGAAGTGAACCTGTTTTACGCTGAGTTTTAGCCATCTCTAAGAAAGTAGCGCCTGTAAAGCTATCTAGTTTTGAAAATAAATCGGCTTGTACTAAGATTTCATCATTATCTGAAGAGTTATCAGTAAAGTGCAGAGCATCAATTTGATTTTTAAGTTTGGTGTTGTCCGCACCTTCAAAGATCACTTTAAAAGTATTATTTAAACTTGCCTCTTTAAAAGCAGCAGGGGCTGGGCTAATCCAAGTATCACCCATAACTTGTGGGCAAGAAATAACTACAAAGATAAAGCCTGCCATAGCAGGATTGAAGATGTTATGACCTAAACCACCGAAGACTGACTTTACAACTATAATTGCAAAAATAGTTGCCACAATTGAGTAGTAAACTGGCAATAGTGGAGGCAAGGTCATAGCCAAAATTAAAGCAGTAACTAAATAAGATAAATCAGATAAAGCATGAATTACCTTACGGTGTCTTAAAATAGCAACTAAGCCTTCACAAATAATCGCTGTAATTGCGCAAATTATAAATTGCCATACCACGCCCATGCCAAAGAAAAAGATCATCATGGCAAGAGCTGGAAGTAAGGATAATAAGACAATCCCCATGATCTTAGGGGTAGTAAGTCTTGCTTTTAAATGTGGTGCTGTCTCAATACCAAGATTTTGTTTTACAACACCTTCAGATTGTGTAATTTCCATTAAAAATCCTTATTTTCTAGCACGCAAGGTTTTCTTCTTTAAAGCCTGTGGCAAGGTAGTATTTTCTTTTTTCTGCTCTTGATAAGACATTAAAACCTGAGCAATTACTTTCTTAGGTGCTGGGTTTTGGAGCTTATCATCTGGCTCAAGACCTACTAGTTCAAGTACCTTATTAGTCTCTTCAACTAAAGGTGTAGTCTTGATGACTAGGTAATCATCACGCACACCTGCTTGAGCTCTTAGAGCATAAGGAAGGGCATTTAATTGTTCTTCAGTTTTTTGAACTACCACTTGTTCTTCCTTTTCTTTAAACATTGGATTATCAAGATGACCTTGATGTTTAGTAACTTCAATGGCACGACGCTCGGTCTCTTTTAAGCGCTTTACTTTCTCAGCTTCTGTTTCAACATGCTCGGTTGTTTTAGCTTTAGGAGCATTGCTATCTGCTGTAGCAACCTTAGAAGTATCATTGACAGTACCTTCTAAAGTTTTACCTTTTAGTAAAGCCTCTTTACGAAGACGTGCTTTTTCTTTAGCCTCAGCTAATGCCTTTTGACGGGCTGCTGCAAGCTCTTCTGGGCTCATCTTAGCTTCAGCTTCTTTTTGCGCTTTCATGCGCGCAAGGGCAGCCTCTTTTTTGGCTGCTCTTTCTTTTGCTTCAGCCTCTAAGCGGGCAATCTTCTCTTCTTTACGTAGCTTAGCTCTTTGATTGCGCTTTTCAGCATCTAAGATATGCTTTTCTACAGCCTTTTCATATCTAAACTGATGAGTTAAAGGAATGTAGCTAGGGCAAACAAAAGAGCATGAGCCACATAAGGTACAATCTTTAATACCACACTTTTGAGCGGCAGCGTGGTTGTGAGCAACTGACTGATTGTACATCTGATAAGGAACTAAGCGGCTAGGACAGACACGGGCACAACGACCACAGCGAATGCAATTAGTCTGCTCTTTAATACGAGGTACTGCGTCCGTGGTTGGAGTAAAGATACAAGAAGTTGACTTTGTAACCGGCACATCAATTGATGGCAAGGTAAAGCCCATCATTGGTCCACCCATGATAATACGCTGACGCATCTCAGGCTTTAACTTACATTGGGTGAGTAAGAATCTAACTGAAGTACCAAGTCTTACGTTAAAGTTAGCAGGTTCTTGCAGAGCATCACCTGCCATAGTAATAACGCGGCTTGTTAAAGGTACGCCGTCTACAATAGCCTCTTTACTTGCTAAAACCGTACCTACATTATCAACGACAATGCCGTATTCAGAGGTATGTACGTTATAAGGGATCTCAAGACCTGTTAGAATTTTAATTAAATTACGAGCAGAGCCTGAAGGGTAAACAGTAGGAAGTACTCTTACAGTTGCAATATCTTTGCAGGCAAGCTCCATTGCTTTAATAGCTTGTGGCTTGTTATCTTCAATGGCGACAAAGGTATATTTTGGATTTAAGATCTTTTTGAAGATCTTTATACCTAGTGCAATCTCTGTTGCTCGCTCTTGCATGATGCGATCATCGCAAGTAAGGGCTGGTTCACACTCACAGCCATTGATAATTAAAACATTGCACACGCCTGATTTAGACTCTTCTAAACAAGAACGTAGTTTTAAATCAGTTTGGAATTGAGCGCCACCTAAGCCTTCAACACCAAAGTTGTGCATTCTGTCTAAGAGCTCTTCTTTTGTGGCATGTTCCCAATTTACCATAGGGGCTGCATCAATGGCCTCATCAAGACCATCTGGTTTGATGGTGATACATAAACCTTTAATGCCACTTGGGTGAGGTAAAATCTCTTGAGAGATAGCGGTAATAGTGCCAGAGGTTGAAGCGTGGCATGGTACTAATCTTTTGTTGTGTGGCAATGTTAATTGCTGACCACGTTTGACGTGATCTCCTACCATGACCATGAGCTCGCCATCTTTACCTAAATGACGCTCAATAGGTAGACAGATAAGATTAGGAAGCTTGGTGTTTTGGATAGCACACTTAGCTGTATCTTTCATCTCCTTTGGCTTAACACCACCAAAGAATTTCCAAAGCTTAGATTTTGCAATTTTCTGTAAAGGTAAAGCTTTCATGGCTATTTATTAACCTGTACTGAGTGAATATTCCAGTTGAAATGAGATAGATTGTGTTCAAGTCTAATCTTCTCAATGCATCCTTCAGGGCAGGCTTTAATACAATCATCACAGCCTATACATTCTTCAGGATCAACTACATGTGCTTGCTTTAACACACCAGAGATAGCATCAACTGGGCATTTACGCTTACATTTACCACAGCCTGTACATGTATTTTCATGAATATATGCAACTAAGCGTGGGGAAAATAATTGTTCTTCATAGTCATCAGATCTCTCAGCACTGACACCTACAAGATCAGCTAATTGCTTACCAACATCGGCACCTGCTGGCTTACATAAATTAGGTGCACATTCGCCATTAGCAAGAGCCTTTGCATAAGCCTCACAGCCTGGGAAGCCACATTGACCGCAGTTAATAGATGGCAGTAAGTTTTCAATACGTTTTTCTAAGCTATCGCCTTTACTTACGGTAAAAGAGGCAAGCAATGATAGGGCAATACCAACAACTACAAGTACGCCACCTAATTCAAATAAAAAGTTAATATCCATTAAGCAGCACTCCCGGCAAAGCCTGCAAAGCCCATGAAGGCAAGGGAGAGAAGACCTGCTGTAACTAAAGCAATAGCAGTGTTCTTAAATGGCTCTGGCACATCTGAGATGGCAAGTCTTTCACGAATAGCGGCAAATAAAACTAATACCAATGTAAAGCCCACACCAGCGCCAAAGGAGAAAAAGATGCACTCTGATAAATTAAAGTTTAAAGAGCCTTGTAAAAGGATTAAACCTAGCACAATGCAGTTAGTGGTAATTAAAGGTAAATAGATACCTAAAGCATTATAGAGATCTAAAGAGACAAAACGAATAACAATCTCTACTAATTGCACAGTTACGGCAATAACTACAATATCTAAGATCAGCTCTAAAGAGGATAAATCTGTAGTAGTTAATACCAAGGTATTGACTAGATAACAGCCAATTGCGGTGATGATTAAAACAAAAGTAGTTGCCACGCCCATGCCAAAGGCTGCTGAGATCTTATTGGATACACCTAAAAAAGGGCAAAGACCTAAGAACCTTACTAATACAAAGTTATTAACGATGGCGGCGCCAAAGAATAAAAATAGCAAATGTGCCATGAAAAGTTGTCTCTTTAAATTTATAATTATGATGTTAACCTTATATGATACCGCAAGATGGCCAATTTTCATGAAAAAAACTTTCAGTTTACTAAATAAAAATCAAAGATTTGAGTTACTTAATCTCTTAGACAAGGATTTTCCAAATCCAAAATCAGAGCTTAACTTTAATAATCCCTTTGAGCTTTTATGTGCGGTGGTCCTATCTGCACAGGCCACAGATGAGTCTGTAAATAAGGTAACTCCAGAGCTTTTTAAAATTGCCCCTGATGCTTATGCCATGGCCAAACTTTCTTTTGATGAGGTGGGGGCCATTGTTAAAACCATTGGTCTTTGGAAGGCAAAATCTCAGTATTTAGTAAAGTTATCAAAAGAGCTATGTGACAAATATGAAGGCACAGTGCCTTGTGATTATGACAAGCTTATAAAACTACCAGGTGTTGGTTCAAAGACAGCAAAGGTAGTGTTAAATGTGGCTTTTGGTCAGCCTACTATTGCTGTAGATACCCATATTTTTAGAGTATGTAATCGCACTGGCTTTTGCGAAGGTAAAAACGCCCAAGAGGTTGAGCAAAGGGTAGTTCCATTAGTTGATGAAAAGTTTATAATGCAAGCCCATCATTTATTCTTACTCCATGGCAGATACGTATGTAAGGCAAGAAAGCCAGAGTGTGAGCACTGCTCAATAAAGTTAATTTGTAAGAAGATTGGACTATAGTTTGTAACATATCGTATTTTAGTTGACTTTAGTTTTAGCTAACTTTTTTTAGGAATAGTCATGACCTTTTTAGTAGATACTCATTGTCATTTAGCATCATTAAGTTTAGAAGGAAAAGCAGGCAATAACATCGATAGCATTATTAAACGTGCTAACAAAGTTGGCGTAAGTCATTTTTTATCTGTCTCCTGTACTAACAACGAGTTTTACAAAAACTTAGAAATTTCTAAAGACTATGACAATATCTATCTAGCACTAGGTATTCATCCTTTAAATCTTGAAGATGAGCCAAATTGGGATGATGACACTTTAATTAAAAACTTAAAGTCATCAAACAAAGTCATAGCAGTAGGCGAGACTGGTCTTGATTATCATTATGCACCAGAAACACGCGAGCAACAGTTACCATCTTTTGCAAGGCAAATTGCTATTGCAAACGTTGTTAAAAAGCCTTTAATTATCCATGCTCGTGAGGCTAAAGATGATACTTTAGCAATTATGAGATCAGAAAACGCGCGTGATTGTGGAGGCGTGATCCATTGCTTTACCGATACTGTAGATATGGCAAGACAGTGTTTAGATCTTGGCTTTTATATCTCATTTACGGGTATTTCTACTTTTAAAGCATCAGATAATGTACGAGAAGTTGTAAAGTACGTGCCACTTGACAGAATGATGGTAGAAACTGATTGCCCATATTTAGCTCCAATTCCTGTTCGTGGTGTTGAAAATGAGCCAGCCTTTGTACGCTATACCTTAAAGTTCTTAGCTGATTTTAAAGGAATTAGTGAAGAGCAATTTGCACAGATCACCTCAAAGAACTTTGAAGATCTATATAAAATTAAACTTCAAGAATGTCCGCAAAAGGATGTAGAGTTTTCTACTTATAAGCTTGAGAAGATTTTAGATAAGCCTTTTGAGATGTAATTTAGGCAATTCATGATTAAGCATAGCAGATAATTGCTAGGTTTAATTTTTTAGAACTTAGATTTGAGCAAATTTTGTAATCTGACGTTTCTCTTTGCTAAAAACTAAAGCAATGGACATAATTTCACCTTTAGCATCAGCACTTTGTCCATAACGCTTTTCGATAATCTGCTGTTTGGCTTGTTCTAAAAGTGAATCTTCATCACTTTCCTTATTAGCAAACTTAAACTCCAAGGCCAAGCGTCTTGTTTTAGAATCAATTTGTAAATCACATCTACCTTTAGCACTATGATTGTTAATGATTACATTGAGCTTATCTTCGCCTTTTAAGAAAATATAGATACAATTAACAACTGCAGCTTCACTAGTGATTGGGTAGTACTCATAGTCAACAAGATTTAATATCTTATTAAAGTAATCAACAATATCAGATGGAGCTAACAGTACATCAAGCTTGCTGTTCTTTATTTCAAAACTTTTTTCATGATCTTTGAATACTTGCCTATAGATTAACTTCTGAATTGAACTTCTGACTTCACGATTTGGAAATTTTAGAAAATATCCATCCTCATTTTTAGGCTCAGCAAAAGTTAAATAGCCAGTCTGATACAAAAGCACTGGCGCTTTCATATCCTCAAAGCTAGTTGGATTGTCAAAATCATCTTCATTAACAAATATTTCTTTTTTTTCGAGCAGGTTGATAGCATCATACTTAATATCATTTATGTTTTTAACTAATATTGTTGGAGTGCCTGCACTTGAATACCAATAATTAGAAAACTTTGCTTTAGGATTTGAAAAGAATTCCAAAATAGACCAAGTAGAGAAAACCTTTTGACTGCAGTCATAATCAAAAGAATACCCATCGTAGTATTCTTCAAGTTTATCTAAAAACTCTTCTCTAATAGAGGCTTTAATTTTTGATTTTGGAATTCCATAATTTTCTGAAATACTATAAAGAAGGTGTTCTTTGTAGTATTTTTTTATCTCATCTCTTGTTAAACCTACAATTTGCGCAAATTCTGGTTCTTGAGAAATGTCTTTTATGGTATTTCCTAAAGTGAAAAAAGCAGCATCTTTATATCTTGTAATTCCGGTTACAAATACAAATCTTAGTTTTCCTGCAAAGCTCTTGATTGCACCATATATAGCTTTTAATTCATTAGCTATATAGTCGAACATCTCTTTATTATCAATGCTTGACGATAAAGGAAAGTCATATTCATCAATAAGTATTACGATTTCATTTATTGATGCAATTTGTAAAATGTTTTTTAAGTTTTCACTGGCCTTTAATGAAAAATCATACGAAAAACCAACAAGTGTAGCTTTCTTAGCTAAGAGCTGATTGAATTCTTCGTCAAATAATTTCTGATCTTTTAGATTATTTTGATTTAGTAGAGAAAAATCTAAGTGAATAACTTTGTAGGTTTTAGGATCTTTCCACAAATTTTCTATGTCTAGACCTTTAAAGTATGAGTCATGTCCATCATAAGGCTTAACACCATGAGAAAAGAGTTCTTCTAAAGTTGCAACTATAGTGCTTTTACCGAATCGTCTAGGTCTTGATAAAAACTTAAAATTATTATCAACGCATAAGTCGTAGATATAGCTAGTTTTATCTACATAAATTTGATTTGAAGCAATAATTGAAGCAAAAGATGAAGAACTAATCGATATTTTTGCTCTTAGATCTGAAAATCTCATCATTCAACCTATAGTACTAACTAGCTTAATTATATGATGGTCTATGTAGTTCTCAAACAGTGAACTACCTAATTATGTGATAATTACACAGATTTGCCCCACTTTCCTCTTAAGAGCACCGCTTTAAGATTTAAATCTTCATCAATTAAAAGTAAATCAGCTTTCTTACCGTAATCAATTGAGCCACATTTATCAAGAATACCAATAGAACGGGCAGGATTGTAAGTCGCGGCACGAATAGCATCAACAAGTGGTATTTGCATTTCTTTTACAGCTGTTACCATGCAGTCGTAAAGGTTGGTAGCAGATCCTGCAATAGTGCCATCTTTTAAGGTAGCTTTTCTGCCTTCAACAAAGACGGCTTGTCCGCCTAAGCTATACTCGCCATCATCAAGACCTGCAGCCATCATAGAATCAGAAATTAAGATCATCTTCTCAGGACCAAAGAGCTTGAAGGCAGCACGTACTGCTGATGGGTGTATATGCACACCATCGGTGATAATTTCAGCCTCACACCAAGGAGCATCAACTGCAGCTAAAATAGGACCAGGAGAACGGTGATTTATACCAGGCATTGCATTGAAAGTATGAGTAAGTCTTTTAGCTCCGTTTTCAATGGCTTTTAGAGCTATATCATAGCTACAGCCGGTATGGGCAATTGAAACTTTAACTTCATTTTGCAAAAGTTTAATGGTGTCTAATGCAGTTGGTACCTCTGGGGCAATTGCTAAAACTTTAACTAAGCCATTTGCAGTATGTTGTAATTGTCTAAAGGCTAATAGATCAGGTGCCATTACATATTTAGGATTTTGCGCACCTAGCTTTAAATGTGAGACAAAAGGTCCTTCCATATAGATGCCTACAAGATCTGCTTCATCATCTTTGGCTTTAAAATGGGCCGCATTTGCAAAGGCTGAGGCTATTTCATTTAAGCCCATAGTCATAGATGCAGGGCAAATTGAGGTAACACCAACTGAAGCTTGATATTTAGCAATTTTTTCAAGAGATTTAGGCGTGCTATCCATAAAGTCAGCGCCTAATGATCCATGGAAGTGAGTGTCGATAAGACCAGGGATTGCCATTAGGCCTTTGGCATCGACTATTTCGTTGTCAAAAGATGTACCAAAAACTGTACCATTAACTTCTATATCAATGTTTGCAAAGTTAAAGTCCTTGGTGAAAACTTTGGCGTTTACAATCTTCATAAAAACCTCACTTGCAAACATATAGGCAGCAAACAAAACTGCCTTAAAATTATTAACTACATTACTATTGGCCGTCAACCATTAACACGCTCATAAAACCAAAGCTAGATTTTGCTAAAAGTAAATCTAACATTAAAAGAATTAAGGTTAAATATTGAGCAGCAGCAATTGAGTTAATGCTTGTCTTAATACCTTTTAGGTACATAAATTGACCAATTACCACACGGCAGAAGATACAAATACCAACCATAGATAGGGCAATGGTCCAATCTAGAACTAAGAATGTGATAACTAAAGTAAAGATGGTAATTAAAATAAGCCCTGGCAGAGACAACACACCATAGGTGCTTACAGGATCATCAGATAATCCAAAGTTTAAGGTGGTTGCAGTTAAGGCAGATAGCATGGCAATTACACCAAAACCAATGCAGAAGTTTACATCTAGTACAAAGCTTGGCTCTGATACGTAGTATTGGAAGCAACCATCAAATAAGATGCACATTAAAATGCAAATTACAGCCTTTGAGTAGCCATCAGGTTTTCTATATGAAATTGCTACAAGTAAGTTACCTACACCACGGAAAGCATTGCAACCTGTAAGTAGTAAGTAGACTACTAAAACTAAAGCAGCGGTTAACGGTGCTTTGGTGTAGTCATCTAATCCCATTGCAACAGCAGCGCAGATAAAGCCTACAAAGAAGAATGGAATTGGCATAAATCCAGGGGTTGATGGGCCTAAAACCACCATCGCCGGGCGTGAGAAGATCACTCCTAAATTAGTGTAGTTAAAGAATGATGCAAAGAACTGTCTTATAAAGAACCAAATATATAAAAGAGGTGATAATCCTTGAGGCTTAACTTCGTTCCCTTGATTATCTTTTCTTCTATTGTCTTGAGTATTTACAGCATTTGGATCTGTAGCAGGGGTTGCTTGAGCAACAGTTTGTGGCTGAACCTGTGTCTGCACTTGAGGTTGTACCGGTGCTTGTTGAGGTGCAACATTATTAGTTGCATAAGCAGTATTTAGAGGAGCAGTATTATTAACACTCTGGTTATTTTGAGCAATCGACTCAGTGTATTGAGCTTGAGTGTTTAAGTTTTGCTCTTGTTGGGTAGTGCTTGCTTGATTTATTTGTGGAGCTACATTTTGAGTATAAACATCTTCATGAGCACTTGGAATTGAGGCAGAAGATTCAACTACATCAATGTCTTGAGACTGTGATTGATAAGTCTGTGTAGAAGTTTGCTGTGTATAAGCTTGTTGTGCAGTTGGCTGTACATTGTCGATTGTACTTTGAGCATCGCTTTCAACAGCTCTTTGGTACATGCTTTTACCTTCAGTTAAATTAACTGAACCTTGTACATTAGAGTTGGTTGAAAATAAGTCTCGGTTATCAACAGTCTGTGGTGCTTGTGGAGCAATTGGCTCTTGTACCTGTGGCTTTTGATTTTCCTTAAACTTTTTAAATGATTCACCTGGGCTAATATAAAGGTGGTCACTGTCACGACCTGCTTCATTTAAATAGCTTGAGTTAGCTTTGTAAGTATAATATTGCTGCTCACGGCGAAGTCTACTTTCACTTGGACCTACATAGTACTTAGGACCATCGTCAGTTTGTACATTTGGTACTTCTTCTTGTGGAGCGATGTTCTCAAGATTTACTTGATTTTGCATATCTTGATTTTGAGGTACAGCATCCTCTGGAGGCTCGACAGTCTCTTGAGCTACATTGATATCGTTAATGCGCAAATTTGCAAATAAATCAGTCTGTCCTAGTTTTTCTGTATGCATAGGCTCTTGTGGATTTTGTGGCTGCATACCTTCAAAGCTAGGTTCGTTGTTTCTATCAAAACTTGGGGCTTTGTTTTGGTTGTTTGGATTATTTAAGTGGATCTTATTTAAAAATGAAGAACCTTGTTTATCATCAGTTTTTGAATTTTGTTTGCTTTTAAAAAAGCTAAAGCCCATGGCTATCACCGCTTATAGTAAAATAATAGAATACAACTCTTAGTTAATGTATATAATAACACAAACAGCTTTTAACATTTCTTAGTAAATTAAAGAGTTAACTTAAAAAGAATACAATCAAAAACTTATGATTAAATTAGAGAACATTCATAAAGTTTACAATTTAGGTAAACATAAAAAGTTAGAAGCCTTAAAAGGCATTGATCTAACCATCAATAAAGGTGAGATTTTCGGTGTAATCGGCTTATCAGGTGCTGGTAAATCTACTTTAATTCGTATTATCAATCGCTTAGAAGATCCAACTGAAGGTAAAGTTATCATCGATGGTGAGGATATTACCAATTATAAAGAGGCTCAGTTACGTAAAGTAAGACAGTCAATGGGCATGATCTTCCAGCAGTTTAACTTGCTATCTTCAATGACCGTTGCTCAAAACGTAGCCTTTCCTTTAGAAATAGAAGGTAACTTACCAAAAGATAAGATTAAGTCCCGCGTTAAAGAGCTATTAGAAATGGTAGGCCTTGAAGATAAGGCTGAT
The DNA here is from genome assembly GCA_900316375.1 of uncultured Succinatimonas sp. Taxonomy (GTDB): domain Bacteria; phylum Pseudomonadota; class Gammaproteobacteria; order Enterobacterales; family Succinivibrionaceae; genus Succinivibrio. The sequence continues at coordinate 13,169 of ONCS01000137.1, forward strand.
ATCTTCCCGGCTCAATTATCAGGCGGTCAAAAACAACGTGTGGGTATTGCAAGAGCTCTTGCTACTAACCCAAAGATTTTACTTTGCGATGAAGCAACTTCAGCACTTGATCCAAAGACTACTAGTTCTATTCTAAAGCTCTTACAAGAGTTAAAGCGCAAACTTGATTTAACTATAGTTATCATTACTCATCAGCTAGAAGTTATCAAAGAGTGCTGTGACAGAGTTGCAGTAATTGACGGTGGCTTAATCTCAGAGATGGGCAAGACCATTGAGCTATTTGCAAATCCACAAAAGGACTTAACTAAGCGTCTTGTAAGTGCGGTAGTACGAAAAGACTTAAATGACTTACTTGAGTACACTCATTTAGAGCAAAACTATGTTGAAAACAGCCGTGCCTGGATTGAAGTATTGTTCTTAGGTAATAAGGCTCAAGATCCTGTAATTGTGGAAGTAGCTCAACTTCTTAATATCAAGATTGGCATTTTAGCAGGTCAAATTAACCACATTCAAAATGAGCCATTAGGCGTGTTAGTAGTGGAAGTTGAGGGCAGTGAAGAGATTGTACAAAAAGCAATTTCAGAGCTTTCAAAGCGTGTGTATAAGGTATCTTTATTAGGCTATGAGCAAAAGGAGGTTGTAAATGCTTAGTTTCTTTCAAATGTTAGGCTTAGATGGCGCTAACGCTAAGATTGCAATGCTTTTAACTCAAGGCTCTATTGATACTATTTACATGGTATTTTTAGCAACTGCTATCTCTATTATCTTTGGTGTTCCACTAGGTGTTATTTTATTAGTTACCTCAAAAGGCTATTTCTGGCACTCACCAGTTTTTTACAATGTCTTAGGTACTATTGTTAATGCCTTACGTTCAATTCCATTTATCATTTTGATGGTGGCAATTATTCCAATTACTAAGCTTATTGTTGGAACTAGTATTGGCACTACTGCTGCAATTGTACCTTTAACCATCTCTACTATTCCTTTTTTAGGAAGATTAGTTGAGACCTCATTGCGTACTGTGCCATATGGCTTAATTGAAGCTGCGCAGTCTATGGGAGCAAGTCCTTTTAGAATTATTAGAAAGGTACTACTACCAGAGGCATTACCTGAGCTTGTACAAAACTTTACTTTAACTGTAATTGTAATTATTGGCTGCTCAGCAATGGCAGGCACCATCGGTGGTGGCGGTCTAGGTGATATTGCTATTCGCTATGGCTATCAAAGATTCCAAGTTTCTATCATGGTAATGACTGTTATTATCTTAATTTTGATGGTGCAGTTAACTCAGTACATAGGTGATGTAATTACCAAGAAAGTAGATCACAGATAGACAAAGTAATTGAGATTTTTAAGAGCTTTTCTTATATTATTCAGTTAAGAAAAGCTTTTTTTGTGAGTTAATAAATGGATACCAAAGTTTCTTTAGGATCTGCTTCATTTGTAGAATGTGTAAAGAACTTCTACTATGTAGATAAGACTAGATTTTTAAAAAACATTTTGGATAGTGGGACAAAGGTATATCTTTTTACCCGCCCAAGACGTTTTGGTAAATCTACAACCTTATCCATGCTCCATGCTTTTGCTCAAATCGATTATCAAAAGCATAATCTAATTAAAAATAAGTATCCGCTGCTCAGTTCAACAGAATCTTTTGATGCTTATGAGCATGTTGACTGTAGCTCTAAAGAAGATCTTTTTCAAAAGCTCGATATTATCAAAGAAGAGAGCTTCTGCAATCAGTACATGGGACAGTTTCCTGTCATCAACATCTCTTTTCAAGATGCATATTCGCTCACTAACCCTTTAGATTGTTTTAAAAAATTAGCTTCAACTATTGTCAGTGTGGCTTTAGCTTTACCAAATTTCAATAACAGTGAAGAATTAGAACCTGAAGAGCAACAAGCTATTGCTTCAATTAGGGAGCTTAATAACTGTACAGATTTTTTAGAAAGCAGTGCTAACTTAAGTAGCTCACTTAAGAATCTAATTGTATTACTTGCTAAATATTGTCGTAAAAAAGTAATTTTGCTTATCGATGAATATGATGTACCTTTTCAAAAAATAACTATGCACATTCACGATCTCAATGAGGATTTATATAATCGAAGTGAAGATTATGCGACAAGCTATAAGGAAAATCTTTTAGGTGAAATCAAGCTTTTTAAAAGCTTTATTAATTGCTATACGTCAATGCTTTCTGAAGCTTTAAAAGGAAATGATACATATTTAAAGCAAGCAATAGTTGCAGGTTGCTTAAAAGTTGGTAAACAAAGTATTTTTACTGGCTTAAACAATTTAGTTGTAGCAGACTTTGATAAAGCAGAATTTTCTAAGCTTTTTGGTTTTACTGAAAGTGAAGTTAAAAAGTTTTTAAATAGCTTAGATAAAAAGCATACAACTTCAGAGCTATTTGCAAATTGTAAAGCTTGGTATGACGGATATAATTTCGCTAGTACCGAAATCTATAGCCCTTGGGACATTTCTAACTACATTGAGCAAATTATCAAAAGTGGGGATACCAAGCCTAATGCTTATTGGATTAATACTTCAAGTATCAACGAACTTAAACGATTGTACAAAAAATACAATTCAGTAATTTCAGAAAAGATGGAATTATTGATCCAAAATAAATCTGTAAAAATTAAAATTCTTGATTATCTCAACTATGACGTTATTGAAGAAAATAAAGATGAAAATGTCTTCTGGAATTTGATGTATGCAACAGGATATTTAACTAAAGTTGCTGATTGTGAAGATAATTATATTGAGGTTAAAATCCCAAATTTATGCATTCATAAATGCTTTGAGGATGTATTAAAGCTAGTTTTTTCAACAAAAGATACTGATTTTTCAAGTAAAGCTTTGCCATTAGTTGACAATTTCTTCAACGGATTAGACAGAAAGTTATCAGAAGATCTAAATGTCCTTTTGCAAAGATATGTTAGCTTTTATGATATTTCTTCAAATTCACCAAAAGAGATGTACTATCAAGGCTTTTTCAATGGCTTATTCTCGCAACTGTTAAACGATAGTAATAGCTATGATTACAAAGCCAATGGTGAACTTAATGAAGGTAGAGCAGATATTTCATTTGTCTTACAGATTTTAACTAAATCTCAAGACTGTGTTGGTGTCATCATTGAGCTTAAAGCTTGCCAAAATCGCGGCCAATTAAATCTTGCTGCTAAAAGTGCTGTTGAACAAATTGAAGATAGAGATTATGTAAAAGGCTTTGTTGCTCAACATCCAGAGCTTTTAAAAGTTCAATGTTATGGAATATCTTTTTTCAAGAAATCTTGCGTAATTCAACACAAAGAGATCATCTGTAATTAGCACTTATTTAGGTGCTAGTTGCACAATACTAGAACTTTTTCTTAATTGCCCATATCAATAATTTGCCATTGCAAGCGGTTGTAATAGCTTATATATGCCTTTTGTTGTGGTTATAGATATTTGTTATAACTTTCTATATAAAAATAGTATTATTAAATTATTGCAAGGCATTTTGAAAAAGCGCATATTATAACCATCGGAGCAAACAAGAGCTCTTAAAAGTTTAGTAAAAAAAAGAAATGGAGAATAATATGAAAAAGTTTGGTATTTTAACTACTATCGCAGCATTAGTCCTATCAGCAAATACTGCATTTGCAAATGAAACTATTAAAGTTGGTGCTACCCCAGTACCACATGCTGAAATTCTAGAGGCTGTAAAGCCAGTTCTAGCTAAAGAAGGCTATGACTTAGAGATTGTTGAGTTTAATGATTACGTGCAGCCTAATCTAGCTACCTCAGACGGTCAATTAGATGCAAACTACTTCCAGCATCTTCCATACCTAGAATCATTTGTTAAAGAGCGTGGCTCTGATCTAGTATCAGTTGCAGGTGTTCACATTGAGCCTATCGCTATCTACTCTCATAAGATTAAAGATTTAAAGGACTTAAAAGAAGGCTCAACTGTTGCAATTCCTAACGATCCAACCAATGGTGGCCGTGCTTTACTTCTATTACAGTCAGCAGGTTTAATTACTTTAGATGATCCTAAGAGCATCACTGCTACTTCTTTAGATATTAAAGACAATCCAAAGAACCTAAAGTTCTCAGAGCTTGAGGCTCCACAACTACCTCGTTCATTAGATGACGCTGATATTTCTGTAATTAACGGTAACTATGCGATCGGTGCAGGTCTAAACCCTGTTAAAGACTCACTATTCATCGAAGGTGCTGATTCACCATACGTTAACGTAATTGTTGCGAACTCAAAGACCAAGGACAGTGCTAAGGTTAAGGCTTTAATTAAGGCTGTTCAAACTCCTGAGATCAAGAAATTCATTGAAGATAAGTATCAAGGCTCTGTAGTAGCGGCTTTCTAATATATAATAACTAAATTCTATATAACTTAACAAGGCTCACTTAGGTGGGCTTTGTTGTTTCTTGCTAATCTTTTGCGACAAATCTTTTAAAATCTTTCATCTGTGGTATAGTTTTTGTAATTTCACTAATCATACAAAACTATGCTCGACATTAAGTTTGACTATAAATCATTTTTAAAGACGGTCCCTAATCGTCCTGGCTCTTATCGCATGTATTCTGACGAGAATACGGTTATTTACGTAGGTAAGGCTAAAGATCTTAAAAAGCGTTTATCCTCATACTTTTTAAAAGAAGTAACCTTTAAAACTAGAGCTCTAGTTCAACATATTCACCACATCGAGTTTACAGTTACTTTCTCTGAAGCTGAGGCTTTAATCCTAGAGAATAACCTCATTAAAAAGTATCAGCCACACTACAATATTCTCTTACGTGATGATAAGTCATACCCTTATTTAGTACTATCAAAAGGTAAACATCCTGGGCTTTACTATTATCGTGGTCGTAAAAAGATTGATTGTGAGTACTTTGGTCCTTATCCTGATGTATCAGCTGCTAAAGATAGTTTAAAGTTACTTCAAACTTTATTTCCCATAAGGCAATGTGCTGATACCGTGTATGCTCACAGATCACGTCCTTGCTTGATGGCTCAGATTGGCAAGTGTTTAGCTCCATGTGTAGCCATGAGCGATGCAGCTTACAAAAACTACATGGAGCAAGTAAATTACGTAAGACTGTTTTTAAAAGGACAAAATCAAGCTGTACTTACTGATCTAACCCATCGCATGGAAGAGTGTAGTGAAAAGCTTGAGTTTGAAGAGGCTGCTAAATTACGTGATCAGATGTTATCTTTAAGACGTGTGCAAGAGTCGCAATCAGTCTCTGGTGACTTGATGTTTGACATGGATGTAATAGCTCATGAGGTTGCGCAAGATCTATGCTGTAACCATGTCTTATTTATTAGAAAAGGTCGTATCATCGGTACTCGCTCTTACTTTTCAAAGTGCAATTTAACTGATGATAATGACGATCCATTAACAGCATTTGTAACTCAATTCTATCTATCAGAAACTCGCGCTGGCATGTACCCCAAAGAGATCATTACTGACTCTAAAATCGAGGATGCTGAAGTACTAGCTCAAGCAATTGAACAACAATGTCAGCGTAAAGTAAGCTTCTTATTTAATGTCAAAACTGAGCGTGCTAAATACTTAAAACTTGCTCAAGAAAACGCTAAAGCATCGCTTACAGCCAAACTTGCTGATAAGTCCACAGCTAAAGAGCGTATTGAGTCCTTAGAAAAAGTATTAGGCATTAGTGGTATCAATCACATGGAGTGTTACGACATCTCGCACACTCAAGGTGAGAACACAGTAGCAAGTTGCGTATCATTCAATCGTGATGGTCCTGATACTAATAACTATAGACGCTTTAACATTGAAGGAATTACCCCAGGTGATGACTTTGCTGCTATGCATCAAGTTCTAACCCGTCGTTTTAAGAACTTAAAAGATGGTATTATCCCAGAGCTTGTATTTATTGATGGTGGTAAAGGTCAAATTAAGCAAGCTGAAGAGGTAATAGGTGACTTATTTAATGAGCAGCAGGTTACTCCACCTTTAATCATAGGCGTTGCCAAAGGCGAGGGGAGAAAGGCTGGTCTTGAGACTTTAATTCGTGGTTATACCCGTGAAGAGTATCATTTGTCACTATCAGATCCTGCTTTGCAATTAGTTCTTCATATCCGTGATGAGTCACACCGCTTTGCCATCACAGGGCACAGAAATCGTCGTCAAAAGACAAGAACTCATAGCGTACTTGAGAATATACAAGGCATTGGTCCAAAGCGTAGACAAGCGCTTCTTAAGCATTTAGGAGGCATTAGGGAAGTTGTTAATGCCTCAGTTGATGAGTTACAAAAAGTACCAGGTATTTCAAAAGAGATGGCTGAACTTATCTATGATGAGTTGCATGCGCTTTAACAAAATTTTTTGACCATTTTCTTTGTAGCTTCAATTACCTCTTTGTTAGGAAAATGCAATTTAAGTTTGTTTTTGAAAAATGCTAATGTTTCATCATTTTTGCAAAAACTCATGAAGCCTGATTGGAAAAGCTGAACAAACAAATCTTCTTCTGGAAAGTCGTATGGTGTTGGAAAATCACCTATAGTAATACCGGTGTTTTGTAAGAGTATTTCAAAGTCATGTTTTAACTCCGGCATTTGTGTCCATAAACGTATAGGAAAATCATCTCTTTTAAGTTTATAGTTTTTCCATTGATCATCCTCATCTGATAAATAGCTTAACACAGAACCTGGATGCATTACTTCTATTGAGCATTCTCCATCAAAGCAATAATGACCATAATGATCATTGATTGCAGATATTAGATTAGACACTTGAGATAATTTTACATCTGTCGAAGGACATCCTTTTTTATCCACTAACCGGATGCGAAAACACTGCCATTTATGGCGGTGATGAGCATCAAAGTAAACTGTTTTAAGCATTGTAAGC
>ONCS01000170.1 GCA_900316375.1 uncultured Succinatimonas sp.
AATAATAAATTTTTCACGAGATATCTTTATGCAAATTGTTGCAGTATCAAGTGTGATTTATATCAATAGGCATTTGTTTGCCGTAGAAAAATAAATGTAATTACCTTAAAATGTGAGTAGGTGATTACATTTTTTTGGGATTGTTCATGAAGTCTTGGTATCTTTTAACTATTTTAGCAGTATCTATTGCTAGTCTTTGTGCTTGCTCAAAGACCGATTCTGCTTTTGAGTTTAAAAAGCCTGCCATTGCTAATGAGCCCCTCTTCTCTCAAGATTTACAAGCTGTACAAAACCTAGAACTTGATGATGAAAGTCGTGTTTTATACGAAAGCTTAGAAAATAAGTGTACTCAAGGTAATGATGATGCTTGTGAAAAGCTAGCTCACATCTACACAAGTGATTACTACATGCGTACTGATAAATTCAGTTACGGCATGAATATTTACCAAGATCTATGCAATAAAGGTTCAGCCTACGCTTGCAATTTCATCTCTAATGTCTTTAGAGATCGTCGCTACGGCATGCACAATGAGGAGCTTGCTCAGTCATTTACCTACAAAGCACAAAGTGCAGCTACTGTAAACTTAAAAGATGATCCAAACTCAAAAGACTATATCTATCTAGAGCAAGGCTTAAAAGGTGAAGACTTACGAGTTTTCTATAAAGACATGTGCCAAAAAGGCAATATTTACGCATGCATTTGTCTGCGCTCTGAATTTAACGATATGTCAGAGAGTATTGAAGAAATGGAGCTTCATCGTAAGTATTGCAATGATGACAAGAAAGCTCAAGCTTGTACTTATGCAGCCGAGCGCTATCTAGAATTAGATAAATATGAAAAAGCCCTAAGCTATGCCCAAAAAGGATTATCACTTGGAGATAATGATGCTTTTTATGTACTTTCATTACTCCACACCAAAGATGGTGATACTCCCCTTGGCTTAGATTGCTTAAAAACAAGTTGTGATAATCGCAGTGTCAAAGCATGCTCTAGACTTGCGCAAATTTATTTAGATGAGGCAAATGCTGCAGAATATGGATTAAAACATAATCTTTATGTAGCATCAGCCTATCAAGCAAAAGCTTGCTACTTAGGTAATGGTGAGCAATGTCTAATGCTCGCTGAAGAATATCAAGACGGCTCATTAAACGAGGTTAATGACTACGCAACAAATCGCTATTACATGCGTGTTATCAACCAAAACTTGATGTCTAGACACGATCTTTTTGAATTTTATCAAAAGCACCCTAGCCCTTATATGCAAAGCAAACTCTTGTTTAATTTAAAACGAGGCTGTTTAGTCAATGGCGACAGCTTGTCTTGCACCATCTTAGCAGATGCTTATAAAGTAGGCCAATTAGGGCTTACACTTGATAAAAAGAAAGCGATTAAATTATTAGAATACAGTTGCAATCAGCAAGATCAAACATCTTGCAACACCTTGCTTTCAGAATATTAACAGGCTACACACTTTATAAAGTTATATTAGGAAAAAATCTTCATGAGTTTTAGGAAAAAGTCTTTATCAACATTAGTTTCAATACTATTTGTTACATTGTGTGGATGTAACGAAGAGAGTGTTTTTGAAACTGTTGAAATTGCCAAAAATCCGATTTTTATGAAGATGTTCGAACATCAAACCATTACCTATGGATGGTTACTCTCGTACTTATTTCCAAGAACTAGAGAAAAAATGCAATCATGATGATGAGAACGCCTGTAAAGAGCTAGCTAAGCTCTACACAGGAGAATTCTTCTACAGAACTAAGACCTTTACAAAAGGTTTAAAACTTTACGAAAAGTTGTGCGATAAAGGCGAGGCTAAAGCTTGCTTAACCTTACACACCTTCTATGAAAGTCACAACTACGGTCTTTTTAAGAAGATTAAAGCTAATAACTATTACGATAAAGCCACAGAGATTGCGCAAAATCGTATAAATAACAATGATTTTGAAGTTATCGCCCATCATATGAATGATGAAGAGCAACAGGCCTATTACAAAGATCTATGCTTAAATTCTAACAATATTGAAGCCTGTGAGTATGCGGGAACCGGCATGTATGCAGATCAAAAAGCTTATGAAAAATGGAAAGAAGAGCTAGAAACCTCATGCTTTAACAATCATGGAGATAAATGCTCTCAGCTTGCTATTTGCTACTTCTATGAGAACAAATTAAAAAAGGCTTATGCTAGAGCGCAAAAAGGATGTGACTTAAATAGTGGCGATGCTTGTTATCACTTATACGATATAGCCTCTGCTTTAAAGCTCAAAGATGAAGCTCTAAAGGCTGAACAAAAAGCTTGTGACTTAAAGGTATTTCAAGCCTGTGATGAGCTTGCCTATATCTCAAAAAATGGTCGTGGTAGCAATGAATTAGATTTTGAGGTTGAGCCAAATCAAGACTCATATTTTTCATTTTTACAAAAAGCTTGCAACTTCCACTCCCCTGACAGTTGCCATTCTTTAATGCATATGTATGAAAATGATAAAAAAGAAGGCAATGCCCAAGCATTATTTGCAAGAATGCTTAATCTAAACCTCACTAATAGGCATTATTTAGGTTATTTGATGATGACTGAGCCTAGTAATGAATTAGTAGGTCTGCGCCATGGTGAGTACTTCTTTAAGTATAGCTGCTTTATCAATGGTGATCCTAAATCATGTATTCAATTAGGCAAGGCCTATTCAGAAGAGCGTTTTGGCTTAAAGAAAAATCAAGAAAAGTCTAAAGCTTTAATTGATTATGGTTGCTCAATTGTAGATGATGAGATTTGTCATCTATAAACTAACTAGATTTGCTCAAAATGGCCATCAATTAACTTGCCGGTATCAGAGTCATAATTAGTAATTGCAAGCTCATTTACAGCGTTTCTTTTGGCAGTATTAGAGTTAATCTTGCGCAGTACCTCAAGCACATGAATGTTAAATCCTTTGTATAGCTCATGTGCCTCTTCTACATCTGAATTTGACAGCATAAATAAAACTCCCTTTTCATGGAGCTTTACACAAAAGTTTCTAAGTCTTACTTGCTCGCTATTACAGAATTTTCCTAACTGATAGGATGTGAAATTAGCTGTCTTTGAGACTGGAAAATATGGAGGATCTAAATAGACAAAAGAGCCTTTTTCTATTTTATCTAGCAGCTTTTCATAATCGTCATTAAAGATCTCGACTTTTTTTGCATTAAGATAACTTGATACGGCATTTAAGGTCTTACTATCGCAGATCTGAACTTGGTTGTATCTGCCAAAAGGAGTATTGAAAAAGCCCTTTTTATTAACTCTATATAAGCCATTAAAGCAGGTTTTCATTAGGTAAATAAGACGAGCTGCTCTTTCAACCTTATCTTTTTGCAAAAAGTCTTTTTCTCTGTCCCAATTACGAATCGTCTCATAGAGATTCTTATCATAAATTAAAGAGGATAAGTACATCTCTAATTCAAAGACTCTGTCTCTTATCACCTCGTAGGTAAGCATCAGCTCAGTATTAGCATCATTGATTAGAGCTTTATCAAAGTTAACACTAAACAACATCGCTCCAGAGCCTATAAAAGGCTCGACATAGGTAGTCACATGCTCAGGCATTAGCTTTAAAAGGCGCTCAACAGATGAGCCCTTACCGCCAACCCATTTTACAAATGGCTTTAGATTTTCAAGATTGTTTTTAGTGTGCATAGCTACCTCATAAGTAGCTATTTTAAAGGAAAGTAAGGGGGATTTCTTAAAGTTAGCTTA
>ONCS01000214.1 GCA_900316375.1 uncultured Succinatimonas sp.
ATAATGAAGTTGAAGATCAAGCTGCTTTAGATGAGCTTGAAAAGAGAATGTCATTATCCTCATCTCAATTTGATAAAGACGCTGATGCTGATGTATTTAACATGCTATCAGGTGAAGACAGTGAAAGTGCTGTAGATAGCAAGCTTGAAGATACTCAAGAGAATTCAGAGGTTGCTTTTAGCGCAGATGAAATTGCTAATATGATGCAACAAACTGAGCACCTATCACAAAGCGCTTCAAGTTCACATAAAGCTACAAGTGAAGTAAAACTTGATAACTTTACTGCTAAAGATGAGCATGACGATTTAGATAACATTGCTGATACCATTGGACCTATCACATCTGATGATACTTTAGATGCAGATAGCGAGTTATCAGACAATGTTGATAATCAATATGATGGTCTTACAACTAAACAACATCAGTACTATGTAGATGAGTTAAATCTTGCAAGACTTTACTTTGAGACTGGTGATACTGAAGAGGCTATCAAGATCATCGATGATGTAAAAGAGCACGGTAGCTCTGATCTTAAAGAAGAAGCCTCTAAGATAATTGAAAGCTATGGTAACTAAAGAGCAATATTTAGGTGTTGATGATAGTAAGCTTGCAAATTTCAAGGATGATCCAAGACGTTTGCAGGTGTTACTAGCCGATAGAGATGCCTTAAAAGCTTTAGGCAATTTATTTGCTGATGCGTATGACAAAGGTTTTGAACTTGGTGTTGCCTCGGCTTATCGTAGCTTTTATAAGCAATTTAAGATCTTTGATGATAAGTTCAAAGGTAAACGTCCTGTTTTAGATGAAAATGAAAATCCACTAGATATTTCTACTATGTCTGACAAGGATAAAGTTCTAGCTATTGTGCGTTTTTCAGCTATTCCTGGTTTTTCCCGTCATCACTTTGGTACTGATTTTGATATTTATGCAAAAAATCTTTTACCTAAAGGTAAAGAGCTTGAGCTTACAGCTCGTGAATATCAAAAAGGTAATTACTTCTATCCATTAGGGCAGTATCTAGGTAATAACCTTCAAAAATTTGGTTTTGTAAGACCATTTACTGGCAAATCTGGATTTGGTTTTGAGCCATGGCATATCTCATTTAACAAAAAAGCTAATGAATTTATTGATGCTTTTAAGCTAGATGATGCTATTGAGTATTTAGGCTCTTTTGATGAGCCTTGGGTTCCTTTAGCTATTGAGTATGCAAAAGAGCATTTCAAAGAGCTACTTTGTAAGATGTAGTTCCTTTTAGTGTTAATACCACCATTATCTAGCACTTCTCATAAAACTTTAATCCATTACGATCTTGAATATTAAAAGAGTACTCTCAAGAGATCCTGTTTCAAAAATAGTATATACTCAAATACACAATCATCTTTAAAGCATTATTCTGTTAATTCAATTTCATAAGGATTTACTATGACTGACACTATTTTAAACACTTTAATTATTGGCTCAGGTCCAGCCGGTTACACTGCTGCAATTTATGCTTGCCGTGCTCAATTAGAGCCTGTGTTAATTACTGGCAGTGAAGTAGGTGGTCAGCTTACAACAACACCAGAAATTGAGAATTGGCCATCACGTAAAGATAACCCTGATGGATTTTCTTTGATGTTTGAAATGGGCGAGCATGCTAAAGCTTTAGGCACAAAGATTGTTAATGATGAAGTAGTTAAAGTTAACTTTAAAGATAAAATTAAAGAGATAACTACCAAAACTGGTACAGTCTACAAAACTAAGACTGTAATTATCTGTACTGGTGCTAAGGCAAAATATTTAGGACTTGAGTCAGAGTCAATCTATAAAGGTCATGGTGTTTCAGCTTGTGCAACTTGTGATGGCTTTTTCTTTAGAAATAAGACCGTTGCGGTCGTTGGCGGTGGATCTGCAGCCTTTGTTGAAGCTTTATATCTAGCAAATCTTTGTCAAAAGGTTTATTTAATTCATCGTCGTGATAGCTTTAGAGCTGAAAAAGTCTTAGTTGAAAAGCTTAAAAATCATCCAAAAGTTGAGATGGTATTAAATGCTACTGTAAAAGAAGTTTTAGGCGATGGTAATGTAGTATCTGGCCTTAAACTTAATACCCAAGATGGCGATAAAGAAATTGCTGTAAATGGTATGTTTGTAGCTATCGGACATGAACCAGCAACCGCTATTTTTAAAGATGAATTAGAACTATTAAATGACGGTACCATTAAGATTGGCTTTGGTACTGCAACTTCAACTTCAGTAAAAGGTGTGTTTGCAGCAGGTGACTGTGCGGATAATGTATATCGTCAGGCTATTACCTCTGCTGGTATGGGCTGTAGCGCTGCCTTAGATGCTGAACGCTATTTAATGGATTAGATAATAGTTAAGGATTTTTAATGTTACAAGATATCTTTCCTCATCAATTTAAAAATGAGTTTACTTTAAAACGTAGTGCAATCGACACAGATGAAGTCTTTGTGATTAAAGGCAATGATGTACTATCTAAAGGTGACGGAAAGGTATCTCAAGTTGAACTTCCTAAAGCAAAGCTATTTAATAAAGATAGACTTATCTATTTATTTAAAATCGATGAGAAAGCTTATTATCTTTACAACGATTTTGTATTAGATAATTTTGATCTTGAAGCATTTGCAAAGCTTGGTTTTGCCTTTAATAAAAAGCAAATATTCAGAAGCAACAATCCTCAAGTAACTTGCTTTGCTGCCTTTACTGCTTGTCATTTACATACTTGGTATCGTGATAATCAATATTGTGGACGCTGCGGCCAAAAGGTTGAATTTGATACTAAAGAACGTGCTTTAAAGTGCCCAAATTGTGGCAATTTAATCTATCCTAAGATTGCACCTGCTGTGATAGTCGGCATTACCGATGGCGATAAAATAGTGGTTACTCAATACAAAGATAGACCTTATCGAGGAGTTGCACTAATAGCAGGCTTTTGCGAGATAGGTGAGTCTTATGAGCAAACTGCAATTCGTGAGGCTCAAGAAGAGGTTGGTCTTAAGATTAAAGATTTAAAGTACTTTGGTTCTCAGCCTTGGGGCATGGATAGTAATATGCTTGTGGGCTTCTTTGCTAAAGTTGATGGGGACACCAAGATCACTCGTGAGGAAGATGAATTAGCTGTTGCAGTGTGGAAGAGAAAAGATGAGCTTGAAGTAGCTGAGTCTTCCATTTCTCTTACTAAGACTATGATTAAGTACTTTAAAGAGCATGGAAATATCTAAGATTAAATAAGATAAGGAACCATAGAATATACTTTGGTTCCTTATTTTTGCTAATTAAAGATTAATTTTCTCTAAAGTCTTCACATAGATGTCATGAAGCTTATCAAGACTTTCTAAATCTACAGCCTCATTTACCTTATGTATTAAAGTAGATAGCGGACCAAACTCTACAACCTTTGTTCCAAGAGGTGCTACAAAGCGACCATCTGAAGTACCGCCTGCTGTAGATAACTTAGCTTTTTGGCCTACAATCTCTTCAATAGACTTGTTTAAAGCTTCAAGTAAAGCTCCACCTTTAGTAATAAAAGGAAGACCATTTACTACATAACGAATGTCAGCTTCAATCTTCTCTTGCTTTAAGATCTCGGTAATCTTTTCTTCAATTAGATCTTTATTTAAAGCATCGTTATAGCGCCAATTACACATAATGTAACAAGAACCTGGAACTACGTTTTCAGCTCCAGTGCCACATTGCATGTTTGTAACTTGGAATGATGAAGGAGGGAAGAATTGAGATCCTTCATCCCAAACAGTGTTGTTTAAAGCATTGATTAAAACTGCAGCATGGTGAGCAGCGTTATCGCACTTTTGTGGATATGCTACATGTCCTTGTACCCCTTTTACAGTGATGTGGGCTGTAACAGATCCGCGACGGCCGTTTTTGATAGTATCACCAAAGCTCTCAGAGCAACTAGGCTCTCCAACCAAACAATAATCAGGAATTAAGTTTTGCTTTTTTAAGTACTCAACAACAAAAGGAGTACCGCCTTTAGCATCACCTTCTTCATTAGATGTTAGAAGAATACCTACGGTGCCTTTATGATTAGGATTTGCTTTGACAAAGTCTAATAGAGCAATGGTCATGGCTGCATCTGAGCCTTTCATATCTTGAGAGCCACGACCATGAAGTACACCGTCTATGATCTCAGCACCATATGGATTATGTTTCCAAGAAGACTCGTCACCAGGGGATACTACATCGGTATGACCTAGAAATAAGAAAAATGGTGAACCACTGCCATGTAAAGATAAGATATTTTCAGTACCGCTATCTTTTAAAGTAAGTGATTTAAAACCTACTTCATCTAAAGTTTGACGAATTAGAGTTTGGCAACCTAAGTCGTATGGAGTAACTGAGGGGATCTTAATTAAAGAAACCGCCAAATTGGCGGTTTTAGATAGGTTATTAATCGTCATCTTCGGTTGGATACTGTAAGAATAACTTACGCTCTAAACGTAGGAATTTATAAGCAGTTTTTGATTCTTCTTCAACTTTTAAAGCATCAAAACGGCCATAACGTACATCTGTTAGTAACTTAATATCAGCCTCGGTTAACTGAGCTGATGCATCTAAGTACTGACCTAAGAATTGATTAGCAAGTAATCTATCCCAAGGAAATACTGTTGAAATTGAGCGTAGGGTAAACATTGATAGCATATCAAGGCTGATTAGGCAGTTTTTCTCAAGTAAATCTAAAAAGCCTTTAAAGTTTTCAGCTTTGCCTGCAAAGTCGTGGAACTCAACAGTTGGTCCTACAGCGCCATCAGCATAAGCTAAACTTGCCTTTCCTTCGCCTAAGTCGCGCACAAATACAGGTTTAATTTCAGCCTGTTCAGCGCTCTTTAGAATTAGTTCTTTCATCTTATCAGAGCAAAGAATTAAAGGCGATTTGCTCATTAAAGATAGGATATCTGTAACGTTATCCATACCATTTTGTTCTTCACAATCAGGCACTCTTACGCAAAGCTGAGCTTTAACTTCAGTTTCAGCAGGGCGGATAACCTTGTGAGCATCAGGTGGACATTCTGGGTGGTAACGTTCTGGCATTGACATAATACAGATAACTCCTAACTATATAAGTTTGCAACCTAAATTAAATGGCAACAAAACTTTTCTCTTAATTAAATAGGACTTAATTTTAGCAAATTAAGACTTTTTTCGCTATTTAAAAAGCAACTTAGAAATTTGTGAGTGTACAAATGCCGTATCTATGTGCAAAATTCCTAGATACAATTAAAAAGGCTCTTCTTTTTGCCGATAATTCAACAAAGGTCAAATTTGCTTAACAAAAATAAGTTCAAATAACGTATAATGCAAAGTTAACTAGCTAATTAGTGACAAGTTTTTTAATTTTAATAGGAGTTTCTTGTGGAAACCCAAGATAACAAAGAACAGGTTGTTGCAAAAGAAGCAGCTCCTGCAGAAGGTACCCACTTCGATCACGTTAAAGAGACATTAGAGCTCTTATATAAAACCTTCCCTAAGGTATTTATTAAAGATGGTGATGTAAAGCCATTAAAGATTGGTATTTTTGAAGATCTAAAAACACGCATTGAAGGCGTTGAAGGTCTATCAATTTCAAAAGTACGTGCTGCACTTCGTTTATATACTTCACGCTTGAAGTATCTATATTCAGTAAAAGAAGGTGCTGTACGTATTGATGCCGATGGTAACGAGACAGGGGATACCGTAAACGCAGAGCATGCAACTTACGCTCAAGATAAGATTAAAGAGATCAATCAAAAGCGCAATTTAAACAAGCCAAAGCGTCCTGCTCCTAAGGGTAAAAAGCCTTTTGTTAAGAAGTTTAACAACACCAAAGGTCCTAAGAAAGTAGCACCTAAGATTGAAGGCGATAAGGCCTCAGTTGAAGATTTAAAGAACGGTACTGAAGTGTTGGTTCTAAGCGCTCAAAATAGCTGCGTTCGTGGTGTTGTAGCACAAGATGCTCAAAAAGACAGCGTATTTGTTACCTTAAAGTCAGGTTTAACCGTAAACCTACCACTTGACAGAGTCTTGCTTCCTAAGAAAGCAAAATAGGCTAAAAAGTGAATAAAATAATTAAATTAGCAGTAGCTTGCGCAGTCGCAGGCTGCTGTTTTTCATCTTATGCAAAGCTAAGCGTACCATCTTTTGAGAGTATGCCTACTTTGTCCCCAGAAGATCGGCACGAGACCTCTTGCAATCGTATTTTTAACTACTTTACAAGAGCACATTACAAAATTGTCGATGTAAACGACTCTTTTGCGAAAAATGTCTTAGACCGTCTAATGTCATATCTTGATTATAACCACTCCTTGTACACTCAAGCTGAGGTTGATCAAATTTACGCTAATACTCAAAACGTAATTAACGCATTAGACAAGTGCATCTTAAACTTCCCATACGATGTTTATAACGCAAATATCAAAAAGCGTTATATCAAGTATAAGTTCATGTTAGATACCATCAAAGTTGATCTTGATTTGACAGCTAATGATGAGATCTCCATGGATAGAAGCAAAGAGCCTTATGCTAAAGATGAAAGAGAACTCAAAAATATTTGGTTATGTGAACTAAAAAATGAGTTTGAATCTCAGCTTTTAAATGGTAAGACTAAAGAGCAGGCTGTAGAGCGCATTAAAAAACGTTACACCGCAGCTATGAATCGTATTGCTCAAATCTCATCAGAGGATGTTTTCTCAATTTTTGAAAACGCTTTTGCAACCGCAATTGATCCTCACACTAACTACTTTGGCCCAGTTGAATCAGAAAACTTCAATGACGATATGAACTTAAGTCTTGAAGGTATTGGTGCAGTTTTAACTCAAGAAGATGAGTACACTGTAATTAACCAAATTCTACCAGGTAGCCCTGCTGAAAAGTCAAAGAAGTTAAAGCCAAAAGATAAGATCATAGGTGTCCGCCAAGCAGGTGCTAAGACTGAAGATATCATCGGTTGGAGACTTACTGAGGTTGTAAAGAAGATCAAGGGTAAAAAAGGCTCAAAAGTTATCTTAGAAATTGAACGTGGCGAAGGCGCTGCAACTAAGACTTTTGATGTTGAGTTAACCCGTGACAAGATTAGACTTCAAGATAAAGAAGCTAAATCTAAAGTTTACACTTCATATGATAATAAGAGAATTGGTGTTATCACTATCTCATCTTTCTACACAGACTTGTCACTTAATGTAAAAAGAGAGATTGCTAAGCTTCAAAAAGAAAATGTTGACGGCATTATTGTTGATTTAAGAAACAATGGTGGTGGTCTATTACCTGAAGCTGTTTACACCACAGGCTTATTTATTAAAGAAGGCCCAGTAGTTTTAGTTCGCGATGTTAATGGTCGTGAGTCTGCTTATAACGACAATGACTCTAACATTGAATATAAAGGTCCTCTAGTTGTCCTAATCAACCGCTTATCAGCATCAAGCTCTGAGATTATGGCAGCAGCTTTGCAAGATTATGGACGAGCCCTAATTGTAGGTGATACCTCATTTGGTAAGGGAACCGTACAGCAAAGTCGTCCTTTAACTAGACTTTATGATCTTGTAGGCGAGGATTTAGGTTCAATTCACTATACTATTGCTAAGTTCTATCGTATCAATGGCGGTTCAACTCAATTACGTGGTGTAACTCCTGATATTGTGCTACCTACATTAATTGATGTAACCGAGCTTGGTGAAAAGACTGAGCCTAATGCTCTACGTTGGGATAAGATTTCAGCATCTGACTATGTTAAATATGGTACTCCTACTAAGTATGTAAATACCTTAAAGGCAGCGCATGATAGCAGAATTGCAACTGATCCTGTGTTTAAGGTAATTCAAGATGAG
>ONCS01000053.1 GCA_900316375.1 uncultured Succinatimonas sp.
AATTCCCAAATTAAAAAATTAAAATTGATAGATAATTAAATCAACAATAAATCACAATTGCGGATAGTTCATGCAATCAAACAAAATTACAAAATTTTTAAAGCTTGCTGTAATTTCATCTATTGCAGTAGTAGCATCAATTTCTCTCTCATCATGTAAATTCAATGGTAATGGTGAGCATAAAATTACAATCGAAGATGTAGAACATAAGCACGAAAAACCTTTAAAGAGGGTGATCAAGGTTGCATACACAAAATTTTTTAAACCTTATGATTATATAAACGAAAAAGGTAAATCTGACGGTCTTGAAGTTAAGATCATGCAGTTAGTTGCTAAAAATTTGCCTCAATATGAGTTTAAATTTATCCCAGCAGAAGATAGTGAAATTGTCTTAGGAGTTGAAAGCGGTAAATATAATATCTGACTTAAGGGTGCTTGGTACACCAAATCGCGTGCGCAAAAGTATGTGATCCCAAAGCAACCAATTGCTGCAAGTATAGTCGGACTTGTGATCAGAGCAGAAACTGCAGGTGATATTTATGATCTAGACAGTTTTTCAAAATTTAGTGGTAAGTTAGTACCAATTTCCCCAATCAATGCTCAATACAATGTTATAAGACGTTATCAAAAAGCAAATCCTGATAATCACATTGATCTTCAACCATCTATAGATTTTAATATTCAAAATGTTTATGACCTAGTAGCTAACGGCAGATATGACGCTTACATGGAAGTAGAACAAAGGTATATATTTAGCATTCTAGATGAGAACTCACCTCTTAATAACTTAAAAAATAAGTTAAGTTATATAAGATATAAAGCCTTTCCTACTTACCCATTGTTCAATCGTCAAGAAATAGAACTAGCTGATGCCTATGACAAAGCTATCAAAAATTTAAGAGATCAAGGTCAGTTAGACGAACTTGAAATTAAGTATTTAGGCGAAAAAATTGGAGATTATTTAAATCGCAAATAGTCTTAGACTTACCTATTATTCATTCTCATACCTAGTCACCTATCTAGGTATGAGTATTCAAAAACCTTCCTCAAGATTTAAACAAATTATTTTACTTTTTCATTTTTTCTGCACTCTTTTTTAACAAATACCTTAATTCCTATCAAAATAGTAGATTTTAATTCCTCGATAATTCAATAAGTTAAATTAAAACCTAGTAAACATATAGTATTTGTAATTGACATAGCTATAGTTTTGCGCAATCATAAATACATACCAATTACAAACACTTATAAAAATACAAAAAATTAGGATCTAACGATGTTTACTACTTACAAATTTAATCGAATGTGTTGTTGTCGCTTTTCAAAGTAAGAGGATTTAATTTACATTTTTAAGGACAACATCATGACTACTCAGATTAAAGAGTTTATAGAAAAAGAGTTTTATCATTTTCACAAACACCCAGAGCTTTCTTATCAAGAATTTGAAACCACTAAAAGATTAAAAGCTGATTTAGAAGCTCACGGTATCGAGGTTCTTCCACTTAATCTTGAAACTGGCTTAGTAGCAAAAATTGGTCAAGGCGATAAAGTTGTAGCAATTCGTGCTGACATTGATGCGCTACCTGTTCAAGAGACTACTTCCCTTGAATATAAATCACAAGTTCCAGGTGTAATGCACGCCTGTGGCCATGACAGTCATGCAGCTACCATTCTAGGTGCAGCCTTATTTTTAAAGCAAAGAGAAAAAGATCTTAAAGGCACAGTAAAAGTTATCTTCCAACCAGCTGAAGAAGCTCCAGGTGGTGCTCATAAGATCATCGACTCAGGTGTTTTAAAAGATGTAAGAGCCATCTTTGGTGTTCACTCTTCTGCTTTATTTGAAGTTGGAACCTTAGGGATTAAAGAAGGTCCTATTTGCGCTGCAGTTGAGAGATTTAAAATAGTCTTTACAGGTAAGGGTTCACATGGTGCGCACCCAGAGTCTGGTAATGATGCAGTAATTATTGGTACTAACTTTGTAAACGCTGCTCAAACCATAGTTTCAAGAAATCTACCTCCGTATGAGCAAGCTGTAGTATCTATTACTCACTTTGAGGCTGGCACTACTTGGAATGTCATACCTGAGACTGTACTTCTAGAAGGCACGATTAGAACTTATAAAAAAGAGGTACGCGCTCTAGCTAAGAGCAGACTTGAAGAGATTGCAAAGGGCATAGCTACAACATTTAACGCCAAAGTTGAGCTTACATGGGAAGTAGAATTGCCTGCAACAATCAATGATAAAAAGCTATCTGATTTTGCAAAAGACTTTGCTTTAAAAGAAGGATTTAAGGTTGAGCCAAGCCCATCATCATTAGGTGGTGAGGATTTTTCACTATATCAAGAAATCTTACCTGGTGCTTATATCCAGTTTGGTACTGGTAAAACCTATCCAAACCATAATCCTAACTTTAAAGTTGATCCAAGCGCTATCTACCCTACAGCTAAGTATATAGCCTCTCTTACCGAGCAATATCTTAAGGACTAATCATGGCACAGGATATTGAAAAAGAGACTATTGTTAAGTTTGAAAACTTAACTAAAGTTTTTAAGGTTAAAGGTCAAGACTTTAAAGCCCTTGATAACGTAAGTTTTGAGGTTAAAAAAGGCGATATCTACGGCTTAATTGGCTTTTCTGGTGCGGGCAAATCTACACTTTTACGCATGGTTAATGCCCTAGAGACACCAACCAATGGTCATGTTTACGTCAAAGGTACTGCTCTTGATACTTTAAAGGAAAAAGACTTACGCAAGGTCAGAAAGAACATTGGCATGATCTTCCAAGAGTTTAATTTATTAGAGACTAAATCTGTCTTTGATAATGTGGCTATGCCACTTCTTTTAAACCATGAAAGTAAGGATGTCGTTAAAGCAAGAGTAGATGAGCTTTTATCCTTTGTTGGATTATCTGATAAAGCTAAGTCACTTCCATCAGAGTTATCAGGTGGTCAAAAGCAGCGTGTGGGTATTGCAAGAGCTCTGGCAACTAAACCTGAAATTCTGCTTTGTGATGAGGCAACCTCTGCTTTAGATCCTGATACCACTGAAGCAATCTTAGATTTGCTAGCTAAAGTAAATCGTGAGCTTAATGTCACCATTTTATTTGTAACTCACACTATCTTAGTTGTGCAAAGACTTTGCAACAAGATTGCAATTTTAGAACATGGCAAACTGGTTGAAAATGGAGCAGTGCTTGATATTTTTGCCTCCCCTAAGAGCGTGATTGCTAAGCGCTTTGTAGGACAGGTAATTCCAAGCAAAATTCCAGATGGAATAGTCCAGGAGCTTAAAAAGTATCAAGGACAATACAAACTTATTCGTATTTACTTCCACGCTGAGCACGCAACTGACGATGTAATTTGGCAAATTAACGCTAAGTTAAACGTTCACACAAACGTCATGTTTGCTTGTGTCAGTGAATTACAAGGACGTGTGTTATCTATTATTACCTTACAAATTACCGGTAATAATGATGACTTTAAAAAGGTTGAAGATTACATCACATCCCATGGCATTGAATATGAGGAGGTAAACATATGATAGACAATTTCTTTAAAACTTTAGGTATTCCTAGCAGTCAGTTACTACAAAGTGCCAATCAGACTATCTACATGGTGTTTGTCTCTTTGTTACTAGGTTCAATTATCGGTATCGCTTTTGCTATTACCTTAGTTCTAACTAGACGCGGTGGCATTAAAGAGAACAAGTATATATTTGGTATTTTAAGTACCATCATCAATATCGTGCGCTCAATACCTTTTATTATCTTTTTAGTGTTCATCTTGCCACTAACAAAGTTCATTGTAGGCACACGTATTGGATCAACTGCAGCTTTAGTACCTTTAACTCTGTTTATAGCTCCATATCTAGCAAGACTTTTTGAAAACTCTTTATTAGAGGTTAATAAAGGAATTATTGAAGCAGCTAAAGCCATGGGAGCTAGCACTTTTCAGATAGTAATTCACTTCTTACTACCTGAGGCTAAAGGCTCACTAATTTTAGCCACCACCATTGGCACCATAGGTCTTTTAGGTGCAACTGCAATGGCTGGTGTAATAGGCGGTGGCGGTGTAGGCGATCTGGCTTTAACCTACGGCTATCAAAGAATGAATTTCAAACTCATGCTCTTTACTGTAATTGTGTTAGTTATCTTTGTGCAGATCATTCAGTCAATTGGTAACTACTTTGCAGCAAAGTCTCGTAAACATTAACAATTTAAAACTTTAAACACTACAAAAAGGAAATATAAAATGAAAAATTTATCAAAACTAGTTCTAGCAGTAGCTACAGCATCATTATTCTCTTTTTCAGCCAATGCTTTTGATAAGGATCATTCAACTTTAACTTTTAGTAAGTCACAAGGTCCTTACACTGAGCTATTTATTGCAGGTGTGCAGCCAATTCTAGAAAAAGAAGGCTATACCGTAAAAGGCGTGGATGTATCAGATCTTCTTCAGGCTGATATTGCTTTAAATGAAGGTGAAGTTGACTTTAACGTAGAGCAGCATACAGCATATTTAAAGAACTTTAACGAAGCTCAAGATGGTCATTTAGTAGGTTTAGCCCCTATTCCTACAGTACCTGCTGGCATCTACCCTGGTGCTAAAAACGATTTATCCAAAGTTGAAGATGGTGACTCAATTGCAATTCCATCAGATCCATCAAACACTGCTCGTGCTTACCAAATTCTAGAGAAGATTGGTTGGATTAAGATTAAAGACGGTATTGATAAGACAAAAACTACCGCAAATGATGTTGCTGAAAATCCTCGCAACTTAAAGTTTGTTGAGATGGGCTCATTAGGAATTCCAGCTGTTGCCTCAGACTTTGCTTATGTAGTGATCACAGGCTCTGTTGTTTACAACGCAAAAGTTGATCCAAAGTCAGTTTTACAGCAAGAGACCATTGCCCCACACTTACTATTACAAGTAACCGTAAAAGAGTCTGACAAAGATAGTGTATGGGCTCAAGATATTGTAAAAGCTTACAAGTCAAAGGAGTTTAAAGAGTACTTAGATAAGAATAATGATGGTTTATGGTACGTACCTGAGTACAAAGACTAATTTACAGATTTATCGTTAAATCCCTGTGGCTATTAGGAAACTATTAGCCACTTTTTTTGCTTATATGAACTAGTTTCAAAATACAACTAGGCCATCATTTCTTAAATCTTTCCATGACATAAAGCAATCTATAAGCTAGAATTAAGAAAATAATTTATTATTTGGAGCTTATATGGGCAACGATTTAAAGATTGTAGCAGGTGTTGATTGTTTTGATGATTTTTTTAAGAAATCATACTACTACATCGATAAAACAAGATTCATTAAGCCTATATTTCAAGAAAGTGGACTTGTTACCCTTTTTACAAGACCTAGACGCTTTGGGAAAACCATTAACATGACTATGTTAAAGTCTTTCTTGCAACTAGATTACGAAGAACTGAATGATAAATTATTAAATACTCACATTGACACTAAATTTAATGGTGTAGTTGAAATATATGAGCATTTGACAGCAAAACAAGAAACAATTTTTAAATCTCTTGATATATACAAAGAAAAGGAATTTTGTTTTAAATACTTGGGACAGTACCCAGTACTATTCTTGACATTTAAAGATATAGTATCAGAAGATGCACCTCTTGTTTCATACAAGAATCTAGCCAACAAAATTAGTAATCTTTTTTTAGGGATCCCTAATTTATCAAAGATCAATGGAGTCAGTGAAGATTTAAAAGAAACCTATCTCCACTATAAAAATTTTGTTAATACATTCAATTACGAAACTGATAGAAGTGATTTGCAAAATTCGCTAATTAATATTGCAAACATGCTCTATACATACACCCATAGAAAAGTAGTCTTAATTATCGATGAATATGATGTTCCAATTGAAAGAGCATCCCATGAAATAGCTAAATATAAAGAAAAATTAGAAGAATACAAAAGTGGGAAAAGCATCTGTGAAATTGGAATAACAGTTGAAGAAGCTATCAAAAAGCAACAACAATTTAAAGATTTAAAAAATGACTACTCTCAATTTTTATCTAATGCATTAAAAGGTAGTAGCTATTGCGTAGAGCAAGCTACTATTACAGGGTGCTTAAAAATAGCAAAAGAAAGTATCTTTACAGGGTTAAACAATCTTAAAGTATACGATGTTAATGATGATTATTTTGCTCCATTCTTTGGATTAACTAATAGTGAGGTGGACAATCTTCTTAGTGATTACAACCAAGATAATAATACTAAGGAATTAAAGCCATTGATCAAAGAATGGTATGACGGATATATATTTGGAAAAACTGAAATCTATAGTCTTTGGGATGTTATAAACTTTGTAGGAGATGTCGTTCACAGAGGAGAAAGAGAGCCTGAAGACTATTGGATAAGATCTTCAAGAAATCAACTTCCTCAAGACGTATTTAGAAAAAATCCAACTTTATATGCAGATGACTATCAGAAGCTACTCAAAAATCAATTTATTGAAGTTGAGAAATGTTCTTTCTTAAACTATGATTTAATTGATGATGATCTAATTTCAAAAGACTACTTTTGGAATTTAATGTACTCTGCAGGATACTTAACAACCTCATTAGACAAACAATCTAGTGATGATAAACATTTACTCTTAAAAATCCCAAATAAATGCGTATTCAACTGTTTAAAAGATCTTTTAGAACGTTGCTTTAAATATTCTGATAAAAGCTATGCACAGCGTATTTCGCCTCTTTTAACAGCCTTTTATTCCTCAGATGTGAATACAATTGCAAATACGTTAACTGAACTTTTAACAGGTTATATAAGTTTCTTAGATAATCCAACCACAACGCCTAAAGAGTTTTATTATCATGCATTTTTAAACGGAATCTTTTCTGCTTTAGGAGAAGGAAACAGTTCTATTTTAAAGAATTACAATTCAAACTTAGAATTAAAAGATGGTAGAAGCGACATTACTTTTAGCCTAAAAGTACCTCAATCTCAGGAAATGATAGGAATTGTAATTGAATTAAAATTATCAAAAGATGCAGATTCATTGTATGACCGATCATTTGATGCTTTAAAGCAAATTGAAGATAAAGGTTATGCAGAGGGAATGCTCTCAAAAAATAAGGCCGTAAAGCAAGTTAAAGCATTTGGAATTGCATTCTTTAATAAGGATTGCTACGTTTTGTCAAAAGATTTTTTAAGAAATTAGTTTCTTAAGTGTTCAAAAATACTAGATCTTCTAGCATCTTTTAGAAGTTCATGATCGAAATTAAGTTTAGCTTGCGCACTGCTTAAAAGCAATGACTGCATCACCAAATAGAAAACCTGACCTGATACAAAACGCCTAAAGAAATCTTGTACACTTTGCTCTTCAAAATTACCTTGAGCTCTTTGCAAAAAGAGATTTACTAGTTCATCAAGAGCAACATGATTTTCACTTTTGACGTTTATTAAATAGTCATAGATGATGCTCGCTAGAATTTGATGATATGACACCACTGACTCATTTCCCACAATCTCGCGGCTTATCGCAATTTGCTTGTAGGTAGGAACAAATTTAAGCGGCGTAATTAAGCTATCTTGATACTTGTCAAAGTACTTACAAAGTCCTTCAAAACCACTGCTATCTACTAAAAATACCATTTGCTCAAAGCTATTATTTTTAGAAATTGAACTTTGGAATGAACCTTGATTGAAGTTTTTAAGACACTTTACTGCCCCGAAGTACACGTCAAGAATTGAAAAATCAATAAGCTCATCTACATCAAGATTAACAATTACCTTAATATAACCATAAGATCTTTCAATGGTACCTACTTTTACGTAGACACGCTTACTTTCATTTTGGGAATATAGCTCGCCCATGCAAGAGTATTGATTTTGCTCTTCAACAAAATCTTCAATTGAATAGATTTGCTCTTGTGAAATTAATGGACTGGTATGGTTAAGTCCTAATAGATCTTGATAAATAGATAATGGATTTGGCGATTTTTTAGCAAGAGGCAATAAGCTTTTAAGGTAAGAGTTTAAGTACTGATACTCTAGTTTTGATTTATCAAACTCAATGTAATCTTTGCCAAGAATTGGGCAGTTTAAAGCTAAACTTTGATATTTTTCACTTATAGCTTTAAACGTGTCCGACATAGCCTATCCTTTTAAAAGAGATTTAAATTAAAGAATGGATGGAGCTCACCTGTACTTTGTTCTTTAGGATTTAGATTGTGGTCATAGGCATTAAAATCGCCATCGGTCATAACATCAAATAAAACCTTTAGATCATTACCATGAGCTTTTAAATCATCATTTACAGTATTAACCGCAATAGTTGCAGCCTTCATATGAGGTATTGCGTAAATACCAGAGCTAATACAACTAAAAGCCAAAGTTTTAATGCCATTGCTACGAGCAAGTTTTAAAGAGTTTAGATAGCAGTCTTTGAGTTTTTGCTCATCGTCTTTAGTAGGTTCAAAAGCAATCTTTGGACCTACAGCGTGAATTACAAACTTACATGGAAGATTATAAGCACGAGTGATTACTGCCATACCCGCTGGTACATCGATATTCTTACGTCCTAAAAGCTCGAAACACTCAAAACGCAATTGAAGTCCAGCAGCTGAGTGAATACAGTTATCAACACAGTTGTGACCTGCTTTAAAACAACCTAATAGATTGGAGTTTGCGTAATTGACAATGGCATCAGCTTTAAGACAAGTAATATCTCCCCTATGCAAAGAGATATTTGAATTGAGCTTACATGGCTTTAATACTTGAGCATCAACTAAAGTTTTTTCTTTAAGTTCAAGTTGTAGAAGCTTATCTTGCATTAAGAAAAACTCTTGAGGCAACTGATTTTGCACAGAGTGCATATTCATAAGGCCACGTAAAAGCACTCTTTGAGCAAAGTAGTCTTTTGAAAAATCAGTAACTTGACTTTGAAGTCTTGGAATGAAGCGTACTAAGATCTCAATAAGTCTTTGTACTAATTGCTCTTTTTCACTTAAAGCTTGTTCTTGTTCTGCCATATTCCACCATGTACGTTTAAGGCTACTTTAGTGCAATATTTTAGACATTTCAAAGGCCTTAATCAAAGTTTTGAAATTTTGTTCAAAAATTGCTCTTAAACCTTGAAATCAATTCCCCAAATCCCCATATTACACTTAGTATACAAAGGACTTTAGGTAAAAATAATATGGCCCAAAATCAAGACAATAACGATCAAGACTTAGAAAATAAATTAGATAACACTCAAAACAAGGAGCAAGAGGCAAAAGATAACTCTCAAGAAAATGCTGAGAGTACTGAAGTATTGCCTCATGTTGGTGGTGTTAGCTTAGATGAATTAAAAGAAAAACTTCAGCACATTAAAGGCATTTTAGAAGAAGAACTAAAAGGTGCTAAGGTTGAAATTAAGGCAACCGAAGTAATTGAAGAGCCTGAAGAAGACTCAAATAGTGATGATAACGAGTCTGATGATAATAAGGCAGAAGATAAGATTGAAATGCCTATGAGCTTACAAGAAAAGATTAAGAAAATGGCAAGACAAGCATTAGTAATTCAAGAACAAAACCCAACTGAAGTTGCTGTAATTCCATGTTTTACAAGACCAGTTATGCCATCTCAAATCACTCCATTGCAACTTAATGGTAAATGGGAAAAAATCATCTCTGAAATTGCAAAAACTAATACTAAGTCATTTGCACTTTTTGCATTAGATGAGAAGCTCTTAAACAAGAAAAGAGTTAAGGCTGAAGATTTACCAAAGACAGGTACTCTAGTGCGCATGCTTCACGCTAAAGCTGTCCCTGATGAAGTACATTTAGTAGTTGAAGGTTTAACCCGTGTTAACATCGATAAATGGATTGAGTTTGATGAAAAGAGTATTCGCGCTCAAATTTCATACCCAGAGTTAATCGAACAAAAAACAGGATCTGAAGGAGAGGTAGAGACCAAGGCTTTAGCTATGAATCTTGTCTCTCTTCTACAAGAGTTACTCCCTCTAAATCCATTGTACACTGATGAAATGCGTCAGTATCTATTGCGTTTTGACCAAAACGATCCTGCCCTACTTGCTGACTGTGTAGCCTCAGTATCAACAACTTCTAATAAGATGTTGCAAGAGATCTTAGATACTAATGATTTGTTATCAAGACTTAAGAAATCTCAGGCTATTATTCAAAAAGAGTTAAAGGCAGCTAAGCTTCAAGATCAAATTAGAAGCCAAGTTAACGACAAGTTAAGCAAGAGACAAAAAGAATTTGTTTTAAAAGAGCAATTAAAAGAAATTCAAATGGAGCTTGGTACTCGTGGTGATAGCTCAACTGAGGCTGATGAGTACATCTCTCGCATGAAGAAATTAAATCCACCAGAGGCAATTTCTAAGCGTTTTGATAAAGAGATTAAAAAGCTCAATATGCTAGATACTAGCTCTCCAGAGTACGCAGGTCTTTCAAATTACCTTGATATCATGACCACTATTCCTTGGGGACAGCTAGCTAAAGAAGATATCGATATTAAAAAGGCTCGCGAGATCTTAGATGAAGATCATGAAGGCTTAAAAGATGTTAAAGACAGAATTATTGAGTTTTTAGCTCTAAGTGCTTTAAAAGGCTCAACTAGTGGTTCAATTTTACTATTTGTAGGTCCTCCAGGTGTAGGTAAAACCTCAATTGGTAAGTCAATTGCCCGTGCTCTAAATAGACCATTTTATCGTCTATCTTTAGGTGGTGTTAACGATGATTCTGTAATTAAAGGTCACCGTAAGACCTATATTGGAGCAATGCCTGGAAAACTTGTTGAGGCTCTGCGTACCACCGAGGTAATGAACCCTGTGATCATGCTCGACGAAATTGATAAGCTTACAAAATCTTATCAAGGCGATCCTGCTGCTGCCCTTTTAGAGACACTAGATCCAGAGCAAAACTCAACATTTATGGATAACTACCTAGATGAGAGATTAGACCTATCTAAGTGCTTGTTTATCTGTACTGCTAACACTGATGATACTATTCCTCCTGCACTTTTAGACAGAATGGATCCTATAAGATTATCTGGCTATATCATGCAAGAGAAGATGGCTATTGCTAAAAAGCACTTAATTCCAAAGGGACTTGAAAAGGCTCATATGACTAAGTCTCAATTCAAGCTCTCAGATAGTGTACTGCGCAAGGTTATCGAAGAATACGCTCGTGAAAGTGGTATGAGATCAACAGAGCGTGCAATTAACAAGTTAATTCGCAAAGCAGCTGTTAAGCTTTTAGAAGGTCAAAAGAGTGTAACTATCAAGTCTGAAGAGCTCTTTGATTATTTAGGCACAGCTCCATTTAGATATGAAAAGCATTTACAAGGTGTTGGTGTGATGACTGGCCTTGCTTGGACTTCTGTAGGTGGTGCTACCTTACCTATTGAATCTGCTTGTGTAAATCATGATGCTAAAGGCTTTGAGCTTACAGGCTCTTTAGGTGATGTGATGAAGGAATCAGCTCACATTGCCTACAGCTATGTACAGGCACATCTAGCTAAGTATGCACCTACTAAAAAAGACTTCTTTAAAAAGGCTATGATCCATATTCATGTACCAGAAGGAGCTACTCCTAAGGATGGTCCATCAGCAGGTGTTACCTTAACTACAAGCTTGTTATCACTTGCTATGAACAAAGCTCCTAAAAAAGGCTTTGCTATGACTGGTGAATTATCATTAACAGGTGAAGTACTCGCAATTGGTGGTATTAAAGAAAAATCAATTGCAGCCCGTCGTGTAGGTATTAAAAACATTATCTGCCCTAAGGCAAACGAAGATGATGTTAAAGAGTTACCAAAGGAAGTAACTGAAGGTATTAACTACTTCTTTGCTGATACCTATGATGATGTAGCTAAAGTTATCTTTGATTTAGATAAAACTAAATCATCAAAGACTACTAAAGCTAAGTAATGCTTTTTAATTATTACTAAAAAGGCTGAGTTGAACATATCAATTCAGCCTTTTTTAACTGTGTTAAAGCATATGTTTAAGGTAAACTAGTAAAAGTTAAAAACCAGGAATTAACTTAAGGTATTACTATGTCTAATCAAGTTTCAACTAAAGTCTTATCAAGTAAGCTCTTTGATGTTATCGATAGAGCTAGCAACAACGACTTAAGTGTGCTAGTTAAATATATCTCACGCGCTGTAATTACCGAGAAGTTAACCTCATCTAAAGAATATCAAACTTACTTTCCTGATCATCAAAAATACAAAAATCTTATCGAAAGAGAGATTAGATTGTTTGGAGGTAATACCTTAGTAAATTTTGTCAGAAAAGACGGTCCTGACTATACAGAGATTGTCAAAGACGTCGCTGACAAACTTAAAGTTAAATACGATAAAGACTTAGAAGTTGAAGATATTGAAGACTTAATTTTAGCTAAGACACTATCTGATGCCTTTGAACAAATGGAAGATAAGGACAAACTTTTAGTCTTAAAAGATTTAGGCTTGAATTATCAAAAAGTCCCTAAAAAGTTACCAGCAAGTGAACTTTTAACCATCTTTAACCTGTCAGATGTCAGTGCCTATCAAATTGCTTTAATTGTCGCTGATGGTATAGCTAAAGACGTTTTAGGCTATGGCTTTAAGATAAGTGAAAATCCAAAGTTTAGAGAGATTTTAAATGTGCTCTCAAAGCCAATTAGTTTAGCTTTAACCGGAATCTTATCTGCTTTAGATATCTTAGGTCCTGCCTATAGAGTTACCATTCCCTGCGTAATTCATGTAGCAATGCTAAGAAAGCAACAAGCGCTCCCTGAGACCAAAAGACTTACCTACCAAGCAATATCGCAAGAATTAGAGCCAACAACCATAGATAATCTCAAAGAAAAAGCATAAAAAACAAAGGCAAGAGTTGTGCCTTTGCCTTTTGAACAAAAGTGAATTCTTTTTTAATTATCAACGTGTTGATTTTTAGTATCTTTAATTAAATCTACAGCTTGATCTAAGAATGCCTTAGGATCACCTTGATTGCATAAAATATTGTATAAAGCCTCTCCCATTGGCGCCCAAATTCTATTGACATTTGGTACTGATGGGATGGCATCAGCGTACTTAGACTGAGACAAAATCGCTAAAGCAAGCTCATCATCTTTAAGCTCGCTAGATTCTTCTAAAGCCTTTAAAGGTGGAACTTCTGAGATCTTGTTATATCTATCTAAAGCCCACTTTTCTTGATTGATAAATTCAATAAACTGTGAAGCTAAATCTTTATGCTTTGAATCTTTTGGAATGACATAACCCTTAGTGCCAAAGAAAGGTCGCATTGGCTTATCATCTGATAAGATTGGCAAAGGTGCTATACCTAAATTAGGAAGGTATTGCTTATACTTATGATAGGCCCAAGGACCACTTATAACAGCAGCCACTTGTCCTTGCATAAAGAGCCTATCCATTACATCCCAACCTTTAGCTGTGAAGAGATCACGTGGTGATGACTTTGAAGAAAATTCTGTAAGTGCCTTTAAAGCTGCAACTGAGCCTAAATTATTAAGGCCAACATCATCTACGTCATAAGTACCATCACTGTTTTGCTTAAACAAATAGCCACCATAACCACTAATGATGCCATAGGTTATATAGAGCTGATCAAACTTTGAAATTAAGCCCCACTTGCCTTGCTTTTGCATTTGCGCATTAAGCATACTGTATTGATGAAAATCACGCAGTGGGCCCTTTAATAAATCTTTGTTGTAATAAGTTACTAAGGTGTCCATATTGCGAGGGGCTGCATAATACTCCCCTTTAAAGAAGAAAGCCTTTTTAGCAGAATCTATGTATAAATCAGCATCATTTTTCATAAATGATAGAGGCTCAAGATGCTCCCCAGTTACTGCATCATATAATCTATCTGAGACTAAAACATAGACATCAGGTTTTCTGTCATAGTTTGGAGGTAATTCACGGTAGCGCTTAAAGTGGAGGACAGCGTCAGATTCTTCAAGTACAACATGACAGTTATGCTCTTTTTCAAAAGCTAGGGCAGCCTCACGAATGCCAGAGCTTTTAGCATTATCTTCCCAAACAATTAGCTCTTGAAAGTCTTGAGCAAAGGTAGTGTTTATAGTTAGAAATGAAAATGTACCAAAGACTAGTGTTTTTATAATATTTTTCATAGGCCTTATGCAAACGCATACAATTTTCATTAATTATATGATAGAAATGCTAAAAATGCGAAAAAGTAATTGCGATAAAATTTATTGTTTAATGTCAAAGAAAAGCTAATTTGA
The DNA here is from genome assembly GCA_900316375.1 of uncultured Succinatimonas sp. GTDB lineage: Bacteria > Pseudomonadota > Gammaproteobacteria > Enterobacterales > Succinivibrionaceae > Succinivibrio. Next base: position 14,243 of record ONCS01000053.1, read on the forward strand.
GCATGAAAAAAGGAGGTCATACGGCCTCCTTTTAAGAATAAATTTAATTGAAAATTACTTCATCTTAGCAACAGCTTCATCACAAGCTTGCTTTGGATCTTTGCCATTGTTAATTACATCAGATAAAGCATCACCCATAGGGCCCCATACTTTACCTAACTCAGGAACAGCTGGCATTGCATCAGCACTTTGTACCTGAATTGCAATTGCATTAGCAAAGTCATCATTGGTAATTAGCGGATCTTCTAATACTGCTTTGATAGGAGGAAGCTCAGCAATAGCTGCGTATCTAATTAAAGCATACTTAGGCTGATTTAAGAATTGGACAAACTTTTCAGCTAAAGCATGGTTCTTTGAATTGCCAGCAATAGCATAGCCCTTTGAACCATAGAATGGGCGCATTGAGTTGCCGTTAGCTAATTTTGGAAGAGGAGCTAAACCGTAGTTAACGCCAGATTTAGCATAATTACCTAAAGCCCATGGACCGTTGATAACAGCAGCAGCCTTACCTTCACAGAAGTAAGTATCAACTGCGCCCCAACCATCAGGAGTTAATACATCCTTAGGAAGGTAGAGTTTAGAGTAATCACCTAGCATCTTAACAGCATCAACAGCACCTTGGTTATTTAAACCAATATCATTGGTGTTGTAAGTACCATCAGCGTTTTGCTTGAAGATATAAGCACCGTAGCCTGATAAGGTACCATATGCAATGTATAACTGATCTAGCTTACCGATTAAACCGTATTTACCTTGAGACATCATCTTTTGGTTAAACTGAGCGTATTGATTGATTGTCTCAAATGGGTACTCTAAAAGATCTTTGTTGTAGTAAACAAACAGAGTTTCAATTGAACGAGGAGCACCGTAGTACTTACCATTTACCTTAAATGGTTTAGTTGAAATCTCAGCATACTTAGATGCATCCATATCCATGAAGCCAACTGGTGAGATGATACCTTCATTTGCTAGGCTTGGAACTTGATCTGATACAACTAAGAAGATATCAGGAGTCTTTTGACCTTGAGAAATTGCTTCTTTAACTTTGTTAGCCTGTTGAACACCATCTTGCTCTTGAATAGAAATCTTTACACCATTCTCGCGAGCAAAATCACGTGCTGCCATTTCAATACCATAGCTCGCGCCATTGTCTTCCCAAATGACAAGTTCATCGTTAGCTAAAGCTGATTGAAAGGTAACTAGAGAGGAGATTGCGCCAGCTAGGGCGATTTTATTAAATTTATTCATAACATCCCACTATTAAAAAAGCTTCAAAAAGTGTTATCCAACTAATTATAGTTGATATTTTGTGTATAGAGAATTAGCCAAATAAAAATTCTTACTAATTATGTGATTTAAAAGACATTTATTTTTAAGGATTTTTGTTATCAAGATCACATAAGTAAATGTATTTGTATATCATATTTTACATTATAAGCAATACTTACATTTTTGATTCTTAAAAAAAACTAAAAAGCACTTTCAAAGCTATGCCTTAAAAGTGCTTTTGCTGTGTAATATGAACTTTACTCTTGAGGGTATTTTTCGTAAGGTTTAAAGACTAGATCAAGCTCTTCTTCATCCATTTCTCGATACTCACCTTCTTCTAAAGTGCTATCTAAAGATAGTTGTCCAATGTACAAGCGTTCAAGCTCTAAAACTTCATTGCCTACGCATTCAAACAAGCGCTTAACCTCATGGAAACGACCTTCAGTTACGGTAACTAAACCTTCGTTTTCAGATACAATTTCTAAAAGTGCGCTCTTATATTTAGTCTTCTCTTCAGGATGCTTTAAGCCTCGAGCAAATAACTCTACATCTTTTTCTTTAATAGGAAGTTTTGTAACTGCTCTATAGGTTTTAGTAACTCCCATTTTAGGAGAGGTGATCTTATGATTTAAGTCACCATCATCAGTTACGATGATTAAACCTGTAGTATCGATATCAAGTCGGCCTACACAATGCATCTGTGTAAACTTTGGAATATCTGAGAAGATATTGATAACAATTGGGTTATTGTTATCTTTATCCGCACAAACATAGCCATTTGGCTTGTTGAGCATAAACACACGCTTTTTAAAGCCATCAGAGGCAGCTACTTCATTGCCATCAATGACAATTTGACTTTCAATGGATACCTTAGCTGCAGGATCAGTTATAACCTCACCATCTACTTCAACATCCCCTGCTTTAATTAGCTTTGCTGCATATGAGCGAGGGACATCAAAGTTATGAGATACAGCTTTATCTAATCTTAAAGTATCTTTAGCCATGGTACTTTCTTAAGATAATTGAAGCGTTAGTACCACCAAAACCAAAGCTATTAGACATCACGGTCTCAAGTTCAGTTTCACGAGCCTTGTTAGCAACAATATCAAAGCCTTTAGCATGCTCATCTAATTCGTCAATGTTAATAGATGGAGCTATGAAGTTATTTTGCATCATCAACAGTGAGAAGATAGCTTCGTTAACACCTGCTGCACCTAAAGCATGACCTGTCATAGACTTAGTTGATGAGATTGCAGGAGCATTGTCACCAAAGACCTCACGAATTGCCTCAAGCTCTTTAATATCACCTAAAACAGTAGCTGTACCGTGAGTATTGATGTAATCAATCTTAGAGTCGCATGTAGCTAAAGCTTTCTTCATGCAACGCGCTGCACCTTCACCAGATGGAGCTACCATATCAAAACCATCAGATGTTGCGCCAAAGCCTACGACCTCAGCTAAAATCTTAGCGCCACGTGCTTTAGCATGCTCTTCGGACTCTAAAACTAAAATACCGCCACCTGCGCCAATTACGAAACCGTCGCGGTTAGCATCATATGGACGAGATGCTTTTTCAGGAGTTTCATTAAAGCCCTTAGACAAAGCTCCCATACCATCAAATAGGCAAGAGATAGTCCAATGAGCAGACTCACCGCCACCTGCGAACATCACATCATGATGACCTAAGGCAATTTCATTGCAAGCAAGTTCAATACAGTGAGCTGATGTTGAACAAGCAGAACTTACAGTTAAGCTTGCACCTTTAATCTTAAAAGCTGTTGCTAAGTTAGCTGAAGTTGTAGAACTCATAGCCTTTGGTACAGCATATGGGCCTACACGCTTAATACCTTTTTCACGAAGATTATCAGCTGCATCTACAATTGCTTGAGTATCACCGCCACCAGATCCTGCGAACACACCAATTCTATCGTTAGTTGAGATCTCTTCTTCAGTTAAGCCTGACATTGCAATTGCTTCTTTCATTGCAATGTAAGAGTAAGCTGCAGCCTCACCCATAAAACGTAAGGCACGTCTGTCAATTAAAGCTTTTAGATCAATATCAACAAGACCTGCAACTTGTGAGCGCATCTGCTTTTCTACAAAGTCAGGTGCGGTTTTAATTCCTGATTTGCCTTCTTTTAAAGACTTTAAAACTGCGTCAACACCAACACCAATGGATGACACAATGCCTAAACCTGTGATGACAACTTTTTTTAATGTCATACTAGCTCCAAATTTTGCTATAAGTAATGCTTAATTATTTATGTCTAATCATATCGTAAGATACTGTTAAGATAAATAGTAGAACACACTTTTTGAGGTGTTAACTTGCTCAAATATTAAGAAAAATTTCATTTTTGCAACATCTGAACACTTTTAAAATTTTAGCTTTTAAACGCATTATTCCTTAAAACTTAAATCAAATACAAAATTAGGTACTAGCAAATGGCTAAAAATGCGCTTTCTTAAGCAAAATTTGCTCAACTTAACATTTTTTGTTGTATAATGCGCGCAGTCGCTTAGCGACAAACTACAGTATGTGATTTTAAAGGAATAGAATTTTTTATTTATGGCTAAAGAAGAAGCTATTGAAATGCAAGGTACAGTTCTAGAAACTCTACCTAACACTACTTTCAAAGTAGAGCTAGAAAATGGTCACGTTGTAATGGCTCACATTTCTGGCAAAATGCGCAAGAACTACATCAGAATCTTAACTGGTGACAAGGTAACTGTTCAGTTAACCCCTTATGACCTAACAAAAGGTCGCATCACTTTCCGCGCTCGCTAAAAGTTCTATAAGTTTCCTAATCCCTAAGTGCCAAACACTTAGGGATTTTACTTTTTATGCCTAAGTTTTTCTGCTTGGGTCAAATATTTTTTTCTTAAAATTATTAAGGATTGCTATGAAAGCAGAGATCATAAAGCGTTATGCTCTATTCTTCTTTTCAGTAGTACTTCAAGGTATCGCTATTGCATCTATCACCTATGCAGATATCGGAACTACTCCAATTTCATCTACAAACTACGTATTATCCCTCCACTCAGACTTTACACTAGGTGACACTACCTTTATTTTCAATGTACTTTTAATTGTGCTACAGGTGATGTTTATCTATATTGGTCCTGATAAGATTAAAGATCACTTATCAAAGCTTTTAATGCAAATTCCAGTGCTCTTTATCTTCTCAGGTATGATCGACTTTGCAACCTACTTAATGCAACTATGCCTTCCTGAAAACATCAATTACATTGGGGCTTGGGTATTAGTAATTTTTGGAACAGTGCTCTTAGCTTTAGCTGTATCATTATCAGTTATTGCAAGTGTTGCAATGGTGCCTGGAGAGTACTTTATTAAGATCTTCCACCCTATTGTGAAAAAGAGCTTTAGCTTTGTAAAAACCTTCTTTGATATCTTCTTAGTATCATCTGCTGTGGTTTTATCTTTATTTTTAACCAACTTTACCGGTATTGAAGGTGTTCGTGAAGGTACTTTATTTGCAGCCTTATGCACAGGCCCTACTGTACATTTCTTCTTAAAGTTCTCTAAGTACATCACTCCTTTCTTATCTTCAGCTAAAATTGAAGAGAAAACTGAAAATGTAAAAGCAGAAGATCCTGCAAAAGAATAAGGCAAAACGTATACAAAAAAAGAAAGGCTGTAGAGATGATCTACAGCCTTTTTTTCTTTATTAAGTTAATTTGGCGTCTAGTTAAAAAGACTCACGATAAGCCATATAAGCCAGCATTGAAAGTGAGGCGTTGTAGTAATCCTCACTTAACTTAATGTTAGGTTCAAATACGGCAGTACCTGTAACTAGATCGCGCACAGCTTTAAGACCTGATGACATAGGATAAGGGGCCGTTTGTTTTGACACTACATCTACCCAAGCAGGTGTATTGTCATGGCTATACATTGACCAATAATCCTTATAAGGTTGTAACTCTTTAGCTCTTCTGTTCTGCCAGTATAGGTATAAAGGCACACGAATAGCATCATAGCTAAAACGTGGAGGCCATTGCTCTGCTGGAAGATTTTCAGAGTTTTGATATAGCTTTACCCAATCAGGTGATAAAGCTAAATTTTGATTTTGCAAGTTGTTTAAAAGTCTTTTACCATCAACCATTAAGTCTCTAAACTGCTTCATATGAGTAGTTTTATAAAGCTCATCTAAAGCAGGATAAATGGTGTAACTATTGTTAATAATTACGTATTTATCGTAGTAAAAACCTTTAACACCAGGTAACAGCACGTTATAGCCTGCGTAGTTAGTTGCAACAAGATTTAATAATCTTATGGCAATTTCTTCACCGCGCTTAGTGTAGTTTTTATCGCCCCACTTTTTACCGGCTCGAAGCAAAGCGTAGGCAATCATCAAATCGCCATCGGTGGCATTATTTTTATCAGTAACGCCAGTTTTATTGCCTTCACGCTCATATGCCCATGAATAAAGACCAGTTGTTTTATCTTTTAAATTAGAATCAGTCCAATTTAAGATCTTATCAAAGCTATCTTTATCATCATAAAAGCATGAGAACATTAAGCCATAGCTTTGACCTTCAGAGTGGCTCTTATTGTGGTTATAAGTATCCACAATTGCACCATCTGCTTGAAGGTACTTTGCTTTGTAATCGTCCCATGCATTAGCAAGAGCGCTTGAGCTAATTGCACTTAGAGCTAGTGCTAACAGTGCTTTTTTAAAATTTAACTTGATCATTTAATTAAAACTAATGCTTTAAAGTAAATACAGCTTCATTTGGCTCGATTAAAGACTCAATACGGCAATTAAGTCCAGTAGGAGCACCCGTTTGTCTAAAATAGGTAGTAAACATACCACACATAATTACTGAGAAGAACTCTAAAAACTTATCTTTAAAGTCCTTGTCTTCAACAGCAGGTAACTCACGGTGACTTATTTCTAAGAAAGTCTCTTTGTCATTGATTGACACCACACCAAAACCTAAAGTTTGCATGATGTCGTTAATCTCAATATTCAACTCACTTAAAGTACGTGATCTCTTTAAACGGTACTTAGTTGCTAAATTGCAACCTAAGTCGTACAAGAAATTGCAGCAGTCTTCATGAGTAGTATTCTTACTCATCATCTTTAAAATCTGCAATAGAAGCTCAAATGAGCCTTCTTTATTCTTAAAGCTTTCATCAAAGTATGCACTCATTTATTATTCTCCTAGGACAGACTTGATGTATAACATTTCAGACATTTCTTTGTATTCGCCAAAGGTTGAGTAACCAATTTGACCACCTAATACTAAGTCGTCTAATAAGTAGTAATCTAAGTTAGCCTTGATAGAACCACCTACACCACTCTCATCTTCACGCTCGTACTTAGCTCTCTTTAACAAACCACTTTGGTTCAAGGTTTGAGCTAACTTATTAAGATCGTCATGACCTGGGAAGAAATCAGCCTCATCGTTTACATAAGTCTGATAACCTAAGCTTGCATCCACTGCTATATCGTACTTATCGTTACGTAACTTGTAAGTAAATGGAATTGCTGCAATTAAGTAATTTTGAGGAGAGAAGTAACCACCGTGACCAAAGCTGAAGTGGTTTTGGTTATTATCATAGTTCTCATATGACAATGAAATACCAATAGTCATATCCTCGTAAGCTGTTGGCTTAAATGGATGAACGTAAGCTACCGCAGATAGGCCATAACTTGAGTTCTTCTTAACATTATCACCTCTATACTGATAGTAGGAACCAGCAAGTGAGTAACCAAAGAATCCATCATCTGATGCAAACTCAATGCGACCACCATTCTTAGTTACACCGCCCCAATAGGTACCAGAATTATTATCAACCATACCGTAGTATGACAATAATGAATCAGTCATGGCGCGACGCTCTGCTGTAAAGCGGAAAGCTGAATTCTTACTTGTCTGTAAGTTATAGAAAGCACCACCTACAACAGTAGTTGAATCCTTGCCTACAGGAGTTACACCAAAGTCAAACTTATAATTATCATCTTCTAGAGCTAAGTTAAAGCCAACACCTGATGACTTGTGGACATGAGATGCTCCTGGCAATACATCCTCATTAGAGAAGTTAGAGTTTACTGCGGCCATGGTAGCAGCCGGTGTATCAAAGCTTTGGAAGTACTTAATTAAGTTTTGACGACCTTCAGGCTTTGATAAGTCAAAGTTTTGAGCATTTAATAAAGCACCATTTACAATGCGCTTTACATCGGCATCAGAAACATTAGCAAAGCCGTATTGTGCTTTGAAACGCTTCATAAACTCATCTTCACCAGGAACAGTACCACCTAAATTACTGTTGATAATTTGATTCTTTAGTTTTGAATAATTATCAATCATGGAGTTAATGTTACTTACAAGCTTACTTACGCCTGCATTTAACATATTAGTACCAAGTTCAGCTGCACCGTATTGGTTAGCAGAGCCAGAGTCCATAGTAATAGGAGTGATAGTACCGCTAAGTTTTGCACCACCTAATACAGGAGTTGCTACAGTAATTGGGATCTGAGCGGTCTTTAACTTTGATAGTCCATCTTCACCATCTTTTTGTGAAGCCATCAATCTTACTTTAACCGTAGTTGCTACCTTATCTTGTAGCTCACGCATGGTAAAGTTAATGTCATCAATTACCTCTTTTCGCTGTTGAGCAGACATATTGAAAGCATAACTTACGTTTTGATTAGCAGTAGGTAGTTCCCAAGGAAGTTTTTCTTTAGACTCAGTAATAGCTGATGATGAATGTCTATTAGCAAATGGGTTGCCAGGTGCCTTAGTTGCACTTGGTGCTACTTCTTCATCAATACCTTGAGCATAAACTGGTAAATTGTAACGGCTATCTAGCAATGAACGAGCCTTGCTTAACTTACTCATAGCTGAGAAGTAGTGCTTGTTCTTAGCATCTAGCTTTGCCTTTAAAGTAAGTACGGCTGGATCATTAGTAGTATCTAAGCTTTGAGCTAAATCGTAAGCTGTAGAGTAATCACGAGCACCCATTGCAGCGTTTACAGCACCAATTCTAGCTTCTTGGCTATTAGGGTTGTTGACTAAAACCTTCTTGTAAATGCTGTAAGAAGTATTGTAGAAACCACCTTCTTGATACAAACGAGCCATTGCCATATTTAAAGCAGGATCATTTGGATGTTGCTCAATCATTGGATATAGCAAATCATAAGCATCAGCACTGCGACCAATATTTCTTAAAGAATCAGCCTTGCGAATGGTGTCGCCAATCTCAATGTTAGAAACATCATTAGGATCAGAGTTAGCTAGAATACCCTGGTTTTGAGATAGCTCACGAGCTCTATCATAATTACCAGTTTCATTGAATACGGTAATTACATCAGAGTATGTTGCAAGTGAGTCCCCCATTTGGGCAGGCTTAGAGGTAGCAAGATTTGCATACTCTAAAGCTTTATCACGGTTACCTGCTTTTAAGTATAAATAAGCTAAGTGACCAATCTGAGATGTGGTTAGACTTGGAACACTTGTCTGCAATGAATTTAATGAATTGATTGCAGCCTGAGAGTTACCTCTTTCTAAGTAATTTTCAGCAGAAATAAAGCTTTGATTGATTCTAATATCGTTTCTTAGTGCTTGAGCTTTAGCATTGTTATTGCAACGAGATAAAGCATTTAAGGCACCATTGTAATCTTTTGCTTCATTTAAAAGGTTAGCTGCAGCTAGTAAGTCATCATTACTTGCACCGTTTCTAGTTAAGTAAGAAATTTGCTTACTAAAGCCTAAGGTTAAACCTTGGTTCATTTGGATTTTAGCTAAATCGTTATGTAACCAAGTGTTATTAGGATACTTAGCAATACCATTTTCAAGTATAGTCATTGCACTTGCAATGTCACCACTATCAACATAGCCTTGAGCTTTGTTTCTAATAGGTGGAATAGGATCAACGTAAGCTACACCCTTGCTTTGATTGATGATCTTATTTTGTAAAGAAATTGGTAGTGTTGCTAGTAATGCTTTAGCCTTATCAGGTGCATTGTGATTTTTGTAGAAGTAATACATCATCTCTTGAGCACCTTGATTTTGAGGTGAAAGAGCTAAGATGTTATTTAAAGTCTTCTCTTCTTCGGTTACTAAGTTAAGCTTTTGGCAAATCTCAGCTTTAAGCATTAAAGCATCAATATCTTTATCATTGAGCTTTAAGCAATCTTCTGCGGTATTTAAAGCATTATCAACTTGACCTGCTTTAATATAACCACGAGCTTTAGCAATTAAAGCATCATGATTTAATTTATTTTGCTTAGAACCACCAAGCTCAGCTGCGTGCTGTAAGTATAAAGAAGCATTAGCAAAGTCATTTTGCTCTAAGTACAAGTAACCGATAGCTTCTAAGGCATCTTGGTTACGTGGATTTTTAGCAAGTAAATTCTTTAAATCACGAATTGCATCTTGCTTATCAGTATTACCTTGAGCCTTCTTATTTAAGTTACCTACAATTGCTGAGTCATAATGAGCACGTACTTCTGTATCATTTGGATACTTCTTAGCATAAGCTGCATAGTACTTCTCATCTTGAGCTGTAGGCTGTAACCACATCAATGACTGACGTAGTGCTTGAGCTGCATCATTACGAGTTTTGGCATAGTAAGATAAAATTTCAATACCATCACGAATTGAGCTTTGACGATATGACAAAATCTTACCGTAGGTTACTTGAGCATTAACATCGGTTGGTTTTACCTTCATATAGTTTTGAAGGCCAGTTACTGCTCTATCATAGTACTTTGGATCACCTGATAAAGTTAGGTAATACTCTGATACTAATGATTTTGGTGGATATACACCATTGAATAACTTTTGATACTCTTTGATAGCACCAGGGACATTACCTGATCTTGCAAGAGCGCGTGCATGAGATAAAACATCTTGAGATAAAGATGCCATACCCTTTTGATTATCAAGCTCTTGTAGATAGCTACTTTGAGGTGCAACTGAAGTTAACTTGTCTTTGTATCTTTGAGCGCCAGCTTTATCACCAACCTCACTTGACCATACAGTTAGTAAGTACAAGCTCTCTTCATGATTTGGGTTAGTTAACAAAACGCGCTTTAAGGTCATGATAGCTTTATTAGTTTGACCTTTATCATGCCAAAAACGTGCTTGCTGTAATAATGAAGCTGCAAGATTGCCATTATTTACAGTCTTTCTTTGAGTAATATCTTCATCATCACTTGCTAAATTTGCGCTCTTGAAACCATTACCAGTTTTTTGAGTTGCAGCTGTGGAATTAGACTTTTGAGCAGTTGTCTTAGTAGGTGCTGCTAAAGATTGCTCACCACTAATTGAGCCACCACTCATTGCCATACGACCTTGATTAGACAATTCTTGATCGTCGTTATAAGCTGCCAGTGTAGTACCTACCATCAATGGTAAAAGTACTAAAGCTAATTTTCTTAATTTGAATTTCTTGTTCATACTCTTACCTCTTAAATATTACCATCACCTTCATCAAGACGTCTTTGGGCACGTGCTTGAAGATACTTACAAGTGATGTAAGAGAGTAAAGTTAAAATAAAGAAGGCAATAAAGCACAACCAAACCACATGACGACTTGCATAATCTAAGATCTTAAAGATGGTAGAAACGTCGCCTGTGTAGATTGAATCACCTACGCTAAATGAATTTACCTTATCTTCACCTGTGATAAGTGCGATATCACCTTTAATTGCTCTTTGAATAGACTCTTTTGAAATGTCATCGGCAAGTCTATCTAACTCATCATCTGAGGTTGCGGTAATTAAAACTGCAATTTGATCATTATCAAATGGAGATACAGTAGAGATGTAGCCACGCCAAGCAGACTGAGTACGTAAGTAACGGTTTGCATTAACGTTCTCATCACGGGTATCACCTGATAATAAACGCTCTAGACCTTTAAAGAATCCACCTTTGATACTAAAT
>ONCS01000061.1 GCA_900316375.1 uncultured Succinatimonas sp.
GTTCGTAACAGTTTTAGCTTAAACCAATTTGTTTTGAGGATCAATCATGCGTAAGGAATTTAATTTTGAGAATGTTCGTGCTTATGTGGAAGCACAAAACGAGGCAATCTCAATTAAGGTAACTCCAAGAGTTGAAGGTAAGATTTTTTACTTTGACTTTGTAATGGACACTACAGAAGAGCAGTTTTCTGAGGTGGTAATTGATTTACGTTTCCCATTTGAGAACATGCACTCTTTATGGTTGCCATCACTACTTCCTAATGCTAAGAACATCCGTGCTAAGGGTATCTTAGAGCTTGAGTACAACATGTGCTCTCACATTGCATCTTTAGCTCCTGTTGGCTCTTTCTTCTCACTTGAAGGTAACAACAAGATTGCTTTTGCTTTCTCTGATTGCAAGAACATTGTGGTAACTCATCCTGGTGCTTATGAAGAAGAGGAAGTAGCTCGTGTAATGATGAAGCTATTTACTGTACCACTACCAAAGTGCAACCATTACGAAGCAACTTTACGTATGGACTTACGTGATCTTCCTTTCTATAAGACCATTCAAGAGATTGCTCATTGGTATGATGAGTTACTAGGTCACAGCGCAATGCAAGTCCCTGAGTGCGCACGCGAAGCTGTATATTCAACTTGGTATGCTTTCTTACAAAATATCACTGATAAAAAGATTGAAGAACAGTGCAAGTTTGCAGTAGAAGCAGGTTGCAAGACTGTAATCGTTGATGATGGTTGGCAAACTGATGATAACAATCGCGGCTATGCTTATTGCGGAGATTGGAAGGTAACTGAAAAGCGTTTCCCTGATTTTAAAGCTCATGTACAAAAGGTTCATGAGATGGGCATGAAGTTTATGCTATGGTTATCTGTTCCATTTGTAGGTCCTTATGTACATAACATCGAAGAGTACAAAGATGTAATGCTTTTATATAAGGCACGTTGGAATACCTATGTTTTAGATCCTCGCTATAAGAAGGCTCGTGATTTCTTAGTAAATACCTATGTTGATTTGGTAACTAAGTATGACTTAGATGGTCTAAAACTAGACTTTATCGATGAGTTTGATATGCGCCAAGCTGACGATCACGCAAAATCATTTGATCCTAAGCGTGATACCCAATCCCTTCCTGAAGGCGTTGATATGTTAATGATGGAAGTTCGTAACCGTCTAGAGCAAATCAAGCCTGATATCATGATCGAGTTTAGACAGAACTATATCGGTCCTATGATCCGCAAGTATGGCAACATGTTCCGTGCTCACGATTGTCCAAACGATATCTTGATGAATCGTATGACCATTATCGATTTACGTCTATTATCAGGTAATACTGCTGTTCACTCTGATATGACTATTTGGTCTCCTTCTGATTCAAATGAATCTGTAGCTTTAAACTTCATTAACACCTTGTATTCTGTACCACAGATTTCACCTAACTTTACTCATTTACCAAAAGATCAGGTAACTTTAACTAAGTTCTGGCTTAAGTTCTGGAATGAGCACAAGAAGACTTTATTAGATGGTGAGTTATCAGCATTCTACCCAGAGTCACAATACTCACTAATTAGTGCTCTAAAAGATGGTGAGTGCGTGAAGACTGTAGGCGAGAAATTAGTTGTTGATATCTTCAATGAAGACTACTCAAAGTTATTCTTAGTCAACGGTGCAATGGCAACTTCAATGGTTACAAGATTCCACAAAACAGTATCTGCTCGCGTCGAGATCATCGATTGCTTAGGCAATTGTGTTGACTCTTATGACAAGGATTTTGGTGAAGGGCTTGCTGAAATTGCAGTACCAAAGTCAGGCATTATCACAATTACAACTAAATAATCGTTCAAACAATATATTTTTAGGATCGCTTATGCGATCCTAGTTAGACACACAAGGAGCTTATCATGAGCGCACCACATGTTTCTCTTGCTACTAAACTCTCCTATGGTATAGGTGGTTTTGGTAAAGACTTTAACTTAATTATTGTTAATACTTTCCTTTTCTTCTACTACACCGATATCGCAGGTGCTAGTGCATATTTCGTAGGTCTAGTATTCTTAGGCGCCCGTATTTGGGATACCATCAACGATCCTATTTTCGGCTACTTAGTGGCTAAAACTAAATCTCGTTGGGGCAAGTACAAGCCTTGGATTTTAGTAGGTAATATCCTAAATGCTATAGCACTTGTTATGCTATTCTCTGCTCACTTATTAGATGGTACCGCTCAATATGTATATATCGCAGTAACTTATGTAATTTGGGGTATGTGCTATACCTTTTGTGATGCACCTTTCTGGTCTTTAATTCCTACTATTACTTTAGATAAGACTGAGCGCGAAAGATTATTACCTTTCCCTCGTATTGCAGCAACCTTAGGTAGCTATTTAGCATCAGGCTGTGGTATCTATGCTGTAAACTTATTTGCTTCAGGGGAAGATAAAGGACCTGGCTACATCGCTCTAGGTACTATTGCAGGTGTGTTAGCACTAGCTTCAGCAATTGTAACTTGTATCTGGACTAAGCAGACTTATGAAGATGCTGATGAGAAGAAAGAAAACGAGATCTCTTTATCAAAGGCTTTAAAGCTTGTATTCAAGAATGATCAGTTCTTAATCTTCTTAGGCATTGCAATTTCATACTGTTTTGCAACAAATCTTGTAAATGGTCTAAATCTATACTTCGTTAAGTATGTAATTGGTGATACAGAGCTCTTCTCATTTATGATGTTGTGGGCAGGTATCTTTGGTGTTGGTTCATTATTCTTCTTTAAGCAAATGATTTCAGCACTAAGCCGTCGTCGCTTATTCTTAATCTCAATGATTTTACCATTCATTGCTAGCGTGCTTTTACTAGGTGCTGCAAACTCAGCAGAGCTTCAGATGTTCTTAATTGCAGTAGCTGGTATCTTAACTGGCCTTTCAAATGCAGTTTACTGGTTAATCGTAATGATCATGGTTGCAGATACTGTTGACTATGGTGATGTGAAGTTTGGTATTCGCTCAGAGTCAATCTCTTACTCACTACATACTCTAGTTAACAAGTGCTCAGGTGCAATTTGCAGCTTAATCATGGGCTTACTACTAACTGCTGTAGGTTATGTTCCAAACGTTGAGCAGACCGAGCAAACCATTCAAGGTATCTCAGTTACTTACGTAGGTATTTCAGTATTCTGCTTAGTAGCAGCTGTTATCTACATGCGTTGGTACAAATTAAACGGTAAGGGCCTAGATCAAATTCAAGCTAATGTTGACCGTCTAATACTAGAACGCTCTGCGTCAATTATTCGAACGATGTTATCTTAACTAGCAAAGACAGCTATGCGACCGATA
>ONCS01000052.1 GCA_900316375.1 uncultured Succinatimonas sp.
ACAGACTAGACGATACATCTGTAGGTACCTATATCAATTTCTCAAATAACGTAGTGCTCTAAGCACTTAGTCTAGTCAACTAGGCTTTTTCAAGCCTCCACGTCAAAATGCCTTGGCATTTACGTGGTGGGTGGTTGACAAAGATAGATTTTAACAAAAACTTTTCTAAATCATCTTTAAGATATTCTTATAGTTTAAGTACTTATCAACCATCTCTGGCTCTGTTACCTTAACCTTCTTTAAAAGTTTTTGCACGAACTCATAAAGCTCTTTTTCCTCATCTTCAAGATTAGGTGTGATTTGATCATCTTCTTGAGCATGCTTTGATAAAGAGAACATCATATCCATTAGAACATTTACAGTAATAGCAAGTCCAATAGACTTTTCTAAATGGAAGTCGACATGAGTCTTTTTAAACTTTTTACAAATGCCTTTGAGCTTAATGTAATCTAAGCTTTGAGTATCATCAGACCATAGATTTGCAAACACAGAATCAAACATACCATCTGTTAGTGCATCAGCATAGACATAAGCATCAGCTTCAACTATTTCAATCTTATCTTTAAGATCTACACTATTGCCCTTCTCATCAGTGTACTTAAACTGTGGCAAGATCTCCTGTTTGAAAAGCTCAATTAAATCATGATCGTTTTCAACAACAGTTACCTTTTGCACATTGTCTTTTAAGGCACTCATGTAAGCAAAATAGCCCATACCAAGACCAAGGCATAGTACCTTACCACGCACATGCTCAATAACATGTGCCATCGAGTTCATCTCAAATGGCCCAATAGACATATAGGTCTCATCATCGCCTACAGTAATGGCAAGACTTTTAGCTTCATCTTTGAAAAGGGCAATGCAAGGGATAGAGTAGGAAGGTGACATGGTCACAGCTTCTTTATAAATTACAGGCTCATAAGCACCAATTTCAGCGTGAGTAAATTTATAAGGACCTACAGTTTTATCTGTAAACTTTACGTTTTGTAAAAATGGATTTGCTTCAAACTCTACTTTATCTAAAACTTTACCGTGACGACCAATTTCATCAATCACATCCTGTGGTAAATCGTCATCGCCTTCGTAAGAGTCTAAAAAGGTATCAATTAAAGCTAAAGTTAAAGCCATCTCATCAGAGCACTCTTTGTTCTTTGATAAGTACTCTTTTTGAAGCTTTTGGGCATAGCTTGTAAGAGACTCAATATCTAAACTTGAGCACTCGTCAATTGCAGCTAAGATACTATCGCCGATAGTGCAATTTACATCCTCACAAGAGGTATATCTGTCAATTTTAGAAATAATGCTTTTAATGTTTTTTACGTACATATAAGAGAACCCGAGATTTTAGTTCTTATGCTATTTATGATATGTGAGATTTTAAAACGAAGTAGGCGCATATTGCTGTAGGAACGACAAGACCTACGTTAAAACAACAAAACCACTTCACCCAACGTAAGCTACATGTCTTTTCTTTAAAAATTATCTTTGATAAAAAATAGAACAATGACAAAATCAAATTGCCATTGAAGATTGCAAGAGCGAAAAGGAACAAAAATAGAGTAGGGCTATCTACTTTGTCAATATTTGAAAGCATTGAAGCTGATATACCAATATCAGCAGCTAATGTGGTTACAATTGCTGAAAAAATACCTAGAATCGTTACAGAATGCACTTGCTGATTCTGCATTGTTTCCTTGATACCTGAACTTTCATTCTTTAGAGCAGATATCGCTGTTCTAAGATTTTTTACCTCTGTTTCTCTATCTTTAATTTGAGAAATAAGATCTTGCTTAGAGTATTCGTAATATTGAATTCGAACCTTTTCAAGGGAGATGTGATCTTGTAGTTTCTCTAAAGCACGTCTTGCCCTAATGAATTCTCTTTTAGTTTCTCCATTTTTGTCTTTATTGTTTTCACATTCAAGTTTAACTTGAGTAAGAATAGAGGTTATATTTGAGGAGAAATTTTCAAAAAGCTCACTTAATTGGCTATATTCATGATTTGTTAAAAAGTACTCTGTAAGTTGGCTGTAACTGTGTCTCCAACCATCACTATACAGGTCGTAGACAAGTTTTAGACACTCTTCAAATTTTTCTTGAGACAGAGTACCATCTAAAATATTTGTTAGCTCTTGAAACTTAGATGATTTGTCATAAAATCCAGAGGATACAATCTTTTGATCTTGATTATTCATATTTGTTTGTTATTAACTCACTATGAATAAAATTAGAGTCATAGATCATATCTTCCTTAGATATTTTGGATCTAGGAGTTTTCCTATATGCTTTATCCCAAGCCCCTCCTGCAGTATGGCTTAATTCGACTAAATACCAAGGACTACGTTGAAGTGCATCTTTTACAAGATTAAATACCCAAGGTTTAACTTCTTCAGAAAATGAAGCATCCTTAGGCATAAAGAAAATAGGCATGCCACCACTTAAGGCGTATGCTCGATAAACACTTGGAACTACTGGACCAAATTTCCAAGCTTCAAATAAATCATCATCAAAAACTAATGAATCATGATTCTTAAGACTATTTAATTCAATAAAATAAAGTATCTTTTGGAGCTGTAAGTTACTAATCAATAACTTTTCAGCTTTGCAATACTTAACAATACTGTCAGCAAGCTCACGGGCTTTCATAGTAACCTCAAAATTACGAAAATATCGATATACAGGAATGAATCGACTCTACTTTTTAAGTTCTTCTTTAAAATTATACTTAATAAAACAATTTTATAGAATAGCTTACATGTAGATAAAATTTTTCGTTTTGCAAAGGAGTTTTGTGAATTGCACCTTCATTTTTAGAAAATTATAAAATACTTTTGCCTAAATAAGATCTCTAATCTTGAGGATGATCTTTTAGGTAATAATCTTGCTTGTAGTGCTGTGAATATGGACCAAACAGAAAAGGCTGTTTGTAGCTTTTCACTTTGCCTTGATCAACATCGTTTTTCTTTAGTGGCTCATATTTCTCAAGTCTTGGAGCAAACAAGAAAGTTTCACCTTCAGCAAGAAACTCTAAATCGTCTCTTAAAAGATGAGAATCTACTAAGCTTGCGACATTTAAAACAATATTTGCTATCAATTCAGCTGATAAAAGAACAAGAGTAGAAACCGCATCACCTCCGGTTTGACCATCAAGGTAGAAGCCATAGCCTAAGCCCCCCTCGTCACTTGCCTCACCTGACCACAAATTAGCGCCAGTTGCAGTTTCAATAAGATTTGCATAAACGGAAACACTATATTTACCACCACTAGTTTCCTTATCAAGACCAAATGGGCTTATAGTTAAAACAGCGTCAATGCCAAATTCTTCTTTTAAAACCTTCATCGGAATTGAGTGAACTTTAATCTCATGATGAGGACCATAGTAAGCTTGCACAATCTCTTCAAAAACTGCGGATGGGACAACATAATAACCTGCAATTGACAAAGGCATCAAAGCAAAGGCATCAGCTATAGCATCACTTTCATTTACCTTTTGCCCCTCAAAAGGCACGGTAATTAAAATGGTCTTAATGTTGGCCTTATCAAACTTTTCAACGTCTTCTTTAAAGACCTTGACATCAACTTTAGCTGCATATGTTGGTGTAGACATCAACAAAGCAACAGTGGCGCATAAGCATGGAATTAGGCTTGCAATTGTGCTTTTATAAAACTTTTTTAACTTTAGCATTATGACCTCTACCTTGGTTGCCACTTTAATAGATCTGGCTTTTCTTTAACCATTTGCTCTTTGTTTAGGTAAAAATCAATGAGCTTTGTTGACTCTGGATAGAGGCGCTTTTCTTTTTCTAAATAGAGCTTGGCTTTATCACTTTGTCCTAATTTGCTATAGAGAATGCCTAAATGAGCGTAAGCACCAGGTGCGACCTTTTTATCACTTTTCTCCGCACTTTCAATGTAATCAGTCATGGTCTTAATTTGCTCTTGATAGTCTTTTTGCCCATTGTAATAAGCAAGAGTTGCTACCGTGTAGTTAGGAGCATCATACACAGGAGATACGATACCCCGACTTGAGCTACAAGCGCACAGATAACTTGCACCAATTACAGCAAGTAACATTACTTTAAAAGATCTTCTTATCATTGAAAGTCCTATCCAAACAAATCAAATTTATTACGTTTTTCATCATACGAGAAAAAATCCCTTAAAACGCAAGAACAAGCCATATTTTTCAAGACTGCTTAAAATTAGGAAGCGTGATTTTAAATATAAACGTAACGTTACGATTATTTAAATATTTACACATTTATGTGATTTATATAAAGATATTTAATTACATTTTTCTTTAAAATGTTATCGTTAAGATTTATAAAAATCTATTACCTACACTTTTTTGAATTCAACTAACAATATTAGGTGCTTATGAGAAAGCTTATTGACTTACTTTTAATAAGTATAAGTGTAGTGCTCCTACTTATGTCTATTGCTAAAGCTAAAGCAGAAGATGGGGAAGTTGCACCTGTTGATAATAGTGAGATTCAAAAGCTCTTAGTTGTAGGAGAAGATTTTGATCAAGTCTTAGGGCTTAAAACCAGTGCTGCTGATTTCATGCAAGATCTCATCAAAAGTAGCATCTTTGAAAGCTCTACACAAAATTACTTTATCTTTCAAAAAGACTTCTTTGCAAACAACAATCAAGACAATTTTGACAACTACCTACATGCAACCATCTACGGTGATGAGCTTTACGATGATAATGGCAACATCATCAATGACAAGACCTTTTTAGGCGATATTCTAAACTTTAAATACCGCGATGAGATTAAGTATTACTACCCTCTTTTAATGAATCAAGAGCTCTTTGTGATCCATGAGATTAACTTACGTGAGTTCTTATCAGGGATTGCCTCAGCTTTGTTTCATGACAAGCCTTTATTTGCCCTGTTAGTTGCAAGGTACTTAAATCAATATAGCCTCAATGATGAGCTAACAAGTCTTACTATCCCTGAGTTTAACCTTGAAGACACCTTAAGATCACTTGTTGAATATGGCACTTATGTGGGTAAACTAAACTTAGATGGTCTTGAAAAAGAGCTCATTGAAGATGGGTACTCAAAGCCTCTTCGCAATTGCCCAAAAGAGCAACTACAAGTGCTAGTTAATAACTTTAATGAGCTTTGTGATAGGTACGCTCGATTTGTATTAAGTTACGGCAAATTAAATCATCATGAAGTGATACGAAAGCTTAGCCCAATTCTAGGCGAGGATGGTTTTGATAAGGTATTATCTTTAAGCTACAACTCAAATTTCATCCCCCTTTTAAAAGACAGCACCGATGTTTTAGCCTATGAGTATTTCTTAGGCAATGCTACCTTAAATAACATTGTTTTAGGCTACAACAATGACTTAGGTGTGATGGCTGGTACCTATTACCGTGGCATTGAGTTTAACAAATCCTATCAAAGACGTGAGCGCAAGACTACTAACAACTTTATCAATTGGCTTAATGAGCCATATGAGCTAACCTTTTTAGGCTTTGACTTTAGCCTAAATGACATTGAACTTGTTGATAAACTTTTTAACTATCAAACTGAAAACTTAAGTAAAGTCACCATCTATTACAGCAAAGATGAAAGTCCTGATAAGCTTAAGCAAAAACTTATGCAAAATATTGGCATTGAGAACTATGAAAAGCTCTTTATCAAAGGTAAGAAGAGCTTAGAGTTTGTGAAGTACCAAGTACAGGATTAGCTTTAAACTTCGATTCTCTTAACCTTTACCCCTTCAAAAGACTCCTGCTTAAAGAACATCGACATGTACCAAGGCAGATACCAAACCTTCCCCTCAACTTCTAAATTACCTTTGCAAAAGACAATACCTTTAGCTAATTTCCATTCATCTACAGCTAGTGCATGATCAAGTGCGTTATGCTTTTTGTAGTCATTACCTGACTTAATCTCTAAAGCTATAGCACTACTTCCATGCTGCACCACAAAATCAAGCTCACCTACTTTTTGCTTATTTAGATACCTTAGATTAAAACCATGAGAGATGAGTTCTTGGGCAAAAACATTTTCCAAAATTGATCCTAGGTTAACTGACAGATCATCTTTTAAAATTGCAAATTGTAAATTCTCAAGGCCCATGGCGCATAAAAGGCCACTGTCAGATAAGAAAAAAAGCAAACCTCAGGAGTTTATATGAAAAGAGAAATCATCAAAGCCATCAATACCGTCAAGCCTCGTAACTTCGTACAACAACATGTAATGATGTTTAATAAATCAGTTGTCTTTGCTGACAAAAAGAGTATGTTCAAAAGAGGCTATACAAAGCACAAGGTAAACTTGAAGCAATGCCTTGATGAGGAGTGGTGTTAAAAAGGAGAGATGTTTCCACCTTTGGCTAGATCTTAAGGAGGGAAAACTAAAGGCTTACAAAAGAAAAATCTAAACTACTTTCCTACTAAAAACTGCGCTAGCATTGAGTTAAACTTTGACTCTTCATTAGTTTTAACCGATAGAACCTTATTAAAAGTGATCTGCGGAAATTCTTTATAAAAATCACTTAAGAACTTATCAGTATCCACATTTGTGGAAGTTACAAAAAGGTTAATCTCCTTGTTTTCAAGCTCTGCCTTATGTCTTTTTAAAAAGTTATCAATTTCAATGGGAGCACGGTTACGCCACACTGGAAATCCGATGAAAACACGCTTGTAATACTGTAAGGTGAAATCTTCATTTTTAAAGTGCAGATCGGCTTTTTGCGCTCTGAGCTTTTCAAAAGCATCGCCTAAGATCTGACCATCGGCTGGGTATTTATGAGAAGTTTCAAGTCTAATTAAGGTAGCAGCTCCAAGTTTATCTTTAATTGCTTGAGCTACGGTATTGGTATTGAAATTTAAATCAGTTGCTGCAGTTAGTGCATCAAAACCTTTTGGGATCTGATCATCCATTGAAAAGAAAAGCACTGCATCTTGTTGTTTTGATTTAATCATCGCATTAAGCGACATTGAAAACACAACAACTACTAATGCAAGTACCACAAGCATGATGGCAGGTACTTTCTTATCATGTGGCATATTAAGCCTAGCCCTATTTGACACCAAAATCCCTAAATCTACTAATTGCTATTTTATCAAAAGTATGTTTAATAAACATGGTAACAATTATCAATAAATTGTGTCTTGTTTACAAGAAATCAGCCAAAAATATAAGGAAAAGACAAAGAGTTATCTTGAAGGCTTTAAAAGATGAAGGAGTTTTAAGGTAAGAAAGGTGTGATTTTAATATATAACAATATTCACCTGTGCTTATTTTAGCAAAAAGCACAGGTTTTGCGATTATAGGCCGTTTAAAAAGTTTACTAAACGATACTTAGTTTGATCATGCTCCTCTGGATGCATGGCCAAAACTTTTTGCAAAGAAAGTGATGGGAACTTTTGGTATAGAGTGTATTTAATGCCTTCAGCAGGAGTATGTTGAGAGCTTGTAAAGAGGTAAACTTCTTTGTCTTCAAAGTCTTTTAAGTGCTTAGAAATAAAGTTGTGCATCTCTGGTGGCTCATTTTGTTTCCACACTGGAAAGCCGATAAAGACACGCTTATACTTTGATAAATCTAGATCTTCATTTAGGTAATGACGAGCTTCATCTAATCTATCAGTGTAGACTAGCTGATCTTTAAGATCGCTTTTTACAGGAACATAATGAATGGTAGGCTTAAGACGAATTACATCAGCGCCAATTTTGTCGTGGATCTTATCAGCTAGAGTGCGGACGTTGTAATCAAGTGAAGTTGCAGCAGTATTAGCATCAACTTCAGGTGTTACATTTTCGTCCATTGAAAAGAATAAAACGATGTCGTTCTCTCTTGCTTTATCAAGAGTTTTAAGAGTAATAGTTAAGACTGCTAGAAGTGCCATGACTAGTGCACATGTCCTAAAAGCAATCTTGCGCTTAGTGTAGGATGACATATGTATAGCTTCCAAATTTTAAGGTGTTAAGTTTTAATAAACTCTGTTCTGTGTTGCCTTGGTATTTTTGTTTTTTAGCGTTTCATATCAAAACGTGGCAACCACATCTACATTATAATTAATTTCTTGATACATGATCACAAAATCTTAAAAAAATTAGTAATAATTTCACAATTACTTAACTTTTGATAGTTTAGGTGCAAAAAGATAAAAGTTAACACTTACACAATTACTTGAGCAAAGCTTTAAGTTCATTTGATCCTTTTAGGTTTTCTTACGCTTCTTTCTTTCATTTCTTTCGTTTTTTTATAAAAATAAATTTTTGCGAAAGAAACACAAGAGCTTAAAGCCTCTTCAAAATGATACTAATATTAAAATAATTACCTGAATTTAAAGTCTTTATTAAATAAAATTAGCTTAATTTTCTTGAAGAATGAATTCTGTTTTCTTTCTTTTTTTCTTTCGTTTCTTTCACACTTTTCTTTCACCTCAATTAAAACGCGAAAGAAACGAACATAAAAATTGAGTCTATGGACAATTTCTGGAGGTAGTCTCTAGATCTGAAAAAATTCACTCTTCCCTTTCTTTTAAATTTTCTCTATGATTGAGGAAGAGTACTTAAAAAAATTTAAGTCTTAGCAACAGCTAAAACATCACTATTAAGGAGCTATACATGCCAAAGGAAGAACTAAATTTAGAGGATATCAATCTATTTGATCCAAATAATGTTGATCACGCCATGGCTCTTTTTAAGGACATAATTAGACAATACAAAGATGATATTAACAAATACAAAAATGCAGATTTGACCCAAGTTGATATCGACACCGTATTTTCTCTAGCTAAGGCTTGTCATGAGATTGCATCAACTGCGTATTCTGTTGTTTTTACAACTAAAGATTTTGGCGAAGCTAATCTCCTAGACATTCTTTATGAGGACTATTATCCAGAAGAGTTTAAACAATGCTATGAGACCTCTAAAAATGTCGATAATCTAAAAGCAATTACTGATGTCATATCTGCTGCTGATTTTGATGAGAATGGATATGTTCTAGATCAATGTCGCAAAGCTTTTGACTCAATTCAAGAGCGTCTTGAAAAAGACATGGAGCATGATGAGCTTTTCAATAATAAGATGATGAGAATTTTTGACTCAGCATTAGAACTTATTGAAAACATCCAAGAATTCTATAAGTTTGAGCAAGACAATATGATGTCAGAGCTTTCAGAAAAGTATCCAGAGTGTAGAGGAGCGCAACTCTTTGATGAAGCTGGCTCTGATTTTGATGATGTATTAGGTGACGATGAAGATGATGATTTTGATGAAGACTGGGATGGTGATGAGGACTTCAATATTGCAGATGACATCATCACTTTAGATTCAGAAAAAGACTTTGCAAAACATGGCATTAAAGAAGAAGAGCTAGTAGCTGCAAACTACATTAAAAATCATCTCAATAAATTCAAGAAATAATCACAGAGCAATAGTCCACTTCAATGTGGGCTATTCTATTTAAATCTGCCTATATTCCACAAAAATTTGCCATCTTATACAACTTTAAGATAAGTGCTAAAACTTGCCTTTTCTTAACCAATTTTTCTTCCTTTTCTTACAATTTTTCTCTATGATCTTAAACAGAACCAACTTGTTTTTAAAAAGCTAAAAAGCCTAAAACTCAAGACTTACCAATTAAAGGAAAACAACATGAAAAAAACAGAAGTCACCCCAGAGAATTTCGATCCAAACAACATGGATCACGTCATGACCGTGCTTAAAGAATGTGTTACTCACTATAAAGACGTTATCAATAAATACAAGGATGAGGATCTTCTGCAAGCTGATATGGAAGGCATTTTAGCTTTAACTCAAATTTGCCATGAGATAGCTTCATTAGGTCTTTCTGTACTTATTGCCGATCCTAATCTGAATGAAGAAGAAATCGATGAAGCTTTATTCTTTGAGTATGAAATTGATGATTTTAAATTAGGAATCGACACCCAAAAAGATGTTAAGAAATTAAAAATCATCACCGACGCAGTGTCATGCTCTACCTTTGACGAAGATGGTTTACTTCGTGATGAGCTACGCCAGGCTTTATTTGCCATATACGATCGTTTAGAGAAAATGATTGCTCATGAAGATCTCTTCAATCAAAAGATGAGAAGATTTTTCCAAGCAACGCTCGATCTTGTAGAAAATTTAGAAGATAGATACCAAGCCGAGCAACATGAGATGATGGAAGAGCTTTGCCAAAAATATCCAAATTGTCGTGGTGCTAGGATCTACATTGAAGCAAATGAAGACTACGACGAAGATCTAGATGATGAGGATTATGAAGACTTCGACGAGGAAGATGAAGAATACGATGATGAGGATTGGGATGAAGACGATGGTGATGTCATCATTCCAGATGAAGACTTTGCAGAAGTCGACGAGGATGACGAGGACGATGAGGAAGAAGAGCCTCAAGATAACGACCACGTTTTAAAGTATAAAGAATAATCAAAACAATTACCTGTAGTCCACTTAAGTGTGGACTATTTTTTTAACAAAACTTAGAGAAAAAATCAATATGTTCATGCGCGGTTTAATAGCTCTTGCCTTTGGCACGCTTGGTCTTGGCATTGCAGAGTTTGTAGCTGTAGGTTTGCTTCCCTACATTGCTAAAGACTTTGGAATTTCCATAGGACAGGCAGGTATGATGGTATCTACCTATGCTGTAGGTGTGGCTATCGGTGCTTTTAGCCTTTTGTGGCTTCGTAAATTAAAGCTTAAGACCATCTTACTTTTATTAGTTGTAGTTATGATCTTAGGTAATGCTTATACCGCTATCTCCCCTACTTTTAACAATATGCTTGTAGGTAGATTTGTCGCTGGTCTCCCTCATGGCTGTTTCTTTGGTGTAGGCTCAATTATCGCGCAGCGTATTGCCACTCAAGGTAAAGGAAATAATGCTGTAGCAATTATGGTTGCAGGTATGACGGTTGCCAACGTCTTTGGTGTACCACTAGGTACTGCTATTGCTCACAGTTTCTCTTGGCGTACTATCTTTTGCATCATCGCCTTATGGGATGTATTAGTGTTAATTAGTGCTGCTTTATGGGTAAAAGATACCGGTGGAATTGAAGATCATGGTTTCTTTGCTCAGTTTAGATTTT
This sequence comes from uncultured Succinatimonas sp., assembly GCA_900316375.1. Lineage (GTDB taxonomy): Bacteria > Pseudomonadota > Gammaproteobacteria > Enterobacterales > Succinivibrionaceae > Succinivibrio. The sequence goes on from ONCS01000052.1 coordinate 11,083, forward strand.
TAAAGCACCCAGCTCCTTGGCTAGTAGTAATAGCCACCTTATGTGGAAACGCTGGTATCTTCTCAGTATTCTCTTACGCAAGTCCTGTCTTAACAGGTCTATCTAACCTATCACTTGAGTTAATTCCTGTAGTACTAATTGCCTCAGGTATTTCGATGGTGATCTTCAACCTAGTCTCAGGGCACTTATGCGATAAATTTACCCCAGGTAAGATTGCTACTATCTTCCAATGCATGACCATCGTAGCTTTGTTAACTCTAGCAGTCTTTGGTAGCAACATCGTAGTTGGTATTACTGTAATTGTGTTAATTGCAGGTTTTATGTTCGCGATTTCAACACCAGAGCAAGTTGCAATTTTGCGCTGTGCACCAGGTGGCTTATTACTAGGTGCTGCCATGATCCAAGCTGCCTTTAACCTAGGTAATGCTTTAGGTGCGGTAACTGGTGGTATTCCATTTAGATTTGATTTACCAATAAACTTCTCTGGTGTATTAGGTGCAGTATTAGCAGCCTGTGGTGCAGCTTTATTATTTATGTACTACAAGTTCCACGAGCACAAGTTCTCAGAGAATATCGAAAGCGACAGAACCTTACCAGGGAATGAGGATTATGTTGCTCAAGATACTCAAGAGACAAAATAATTAAAGAGGCCTATATGGGTGTGACAACTGGCTTTATTGCTCTACTTTGTTTGATTTTGCTTTTGTTAAACTTCTTATCAAGAAAGCTTAATTTAACTAAGGTAAAAGCATTTTTAATGAAGCATCACAAGAGCATGGCTTTAGTTCTACTTGCCATTGTC
>ONCS01000050.1 GCA_900316375.1 uncultured Succinatimonas sp.
ATTCTAGATGCAAAGCAACATAAAGAAGCTTTTAAAGTTTTGAAAAAAGCTTGTAATGAAATTGCAAATCAAGAGTCACTTGGTCATAAACACAGAAGTAAATACCTAGATTGTATCAAAGCTGAAATTTCAAGCGATTCAAGATTAAATCTTGTTAAAGAAGTTTTTGGGGGAGAAGATGCTCTTTGGTCATTAGTAGGTAACATTTCTAATCTACACTTAAGAGATTTTAGATTATATTTTAATGATCCTAAAATGAAAGGTGGTGATTATTGGAAAGAGTCTGAGTTAAAAGAGTCTTTAGTAAGAGCATTTAAGTATTTACATCCAACCCGTGAAGAAAAAGCGAACATTGATGACTTAGTGCAGATATTTGAATCATCACAAGATATCATCAAAACTTTATGTTCTATCGATCCAAATCGAACAATTCCTCCATACGAAGATCAAGATAATCGTCATCCATCTGTTGATCAAACATTGCTACTAAGTCCTGTTTCTTTAAATAATCTCTATGGTCATCAATGGATAAAATGGGCCGAAAAATTCTTAGCAGCAGAGCCTTTTTTAGAAAGTAACTTAGATGATATTTTACTCAAAGGTGTTGATCGTAAGTCTCGTGTAAAAGCTCAAGGAGCAAATCCACTCGCTGTTGAATTCTACAGAGGTTCATATATCTTACAAAGACTTTTAGATAGATCAAAAGATTGCGATGTGTATGAATTACGTAGGGTTTGTTCATTAAATAATCCTGAAGATGATGATCTAAAAGAACTTAAAAGAGTATTAGCTGATCCTAATGACTTAAAGTTATTTTTATCTTTTGCCAATGCTTATTACCTTGAAATAAAACGGGCTAAGGATGGTCTATGGCTTCAAAGTTCAGATTCATTGTTAGAAAGAGCTGACATACATCCTCCTAAAATGAACAAAGTTATAAACATAGTCGTAGGCAATATATTAAGCTCTGATTCTGATGTAGGTGATAAGTTCATCAATAAAATTTGGAATAAGATGAAGGTTAAAGGCAATAGTTCTGTTCGCTCTATTTGTAAGAGCTTAGAAGATCTTAGAAAAAAGAATCAAGGCATCTTCAATACTAATTACAATAAGGCTAAGTACAGACTTAAGCAACAAGAAGAAAATAAAAAACTGAAAATCGAGCCAGAACTTAAAGACTATGTTAATGCTGTTAATAATGTAATGCTTGTAAGTAACTTCATTGCTAATAAATTAGGTCTTAATACTATAGCTCTTGAACGAATCCAAAATGCTTTTTCTCTTGCTCAGTTATACACAATCATTGAGACAGAACGTGCAGGATTTACATCAACATCAATTGCAGTACATAAAGAAAATTACTGGCGTATGACAGCAAACAAAGGTAATGCAATTTGCTGTAGATTACCATCTGACAGTATAAGACCTTTTGATGGTGTTCTTCGTAAGTCGCTTGACAGACAAGCTTGGGAATTAGCTAAACAGATAGTTGCCAATGTAAAAGAAAATGCAAAGTTCAATGGAGGTATTATCAACATCGCTATCGCTATTGAGCAAAACAAGTTTGCCTTTTCAGCAAATCTTGATGCTATCAAAAAAGGTAGAAATCTTGATAAAGTTGATACTGAAAATCCTAATGAGTCAAATTGGACTGATAAGAATGAGCGCATTAAAAAAGCAAGCTTAGGGATCTGTCCGTATACAGGAGCTACCCTTGGTGACAGCGATGGTGAGATAGATCATATCATTCCTCGTGCAAGCACTAAAAAGCAATTAGGTACTATCTTCAACAATGAAGCTAACTTAATTTACGTTTCTCAAGTTGGTAATCAAAAGAAAAAGAATCAAAATTACTTCTTAAAAGACTTAAATAAATTCTACTTAGAAAAGAAATTTAAGACATCTGATATAAAAGTAATTACCTCAACAATCGAAGAAACAGTTTCTTCATTAAAGAAAAAAGGTATCTTAGGTTATTGGGAGTTGCTAAACGATTTTGAGCGCGATTGTGTTCGTCACGCATTATTCTTAGATTTCTCAAATGAAGCTAGAGTCGAAGTTGAAAATACACTAAAGAGTTTATATAGCTCTAAGGTCAATGGTTCGCAAGGCTGGTTTGTGCGTCAAATTGTTGAGAAGGTACAAAATAATCTAAAGGAATGGTGTAAAACAACAAACAATAAATTAGATTTTAGAGCAGTTAAGATCAAGACAGATGATGCTGGGCAGTTTAGAACCTCTTTAGGCGAAAACTATCCTGAGATGGTTAAAAATAAACCACAGCCTGTTTTATCACATGCTGTTGATGCAATGTGCGTGTTTGCAGCAGCTTGCGCGCAAGATGATTTTGTAGCATTTACTCAAGCAGATGCAAGGTTCTCTGATTGTGCAAATATCTCTGAAATTCATGATTTGTTTCCAACGGAAAGTGAACTTATTAGAGTAAAGGCAAGAGATTTAAGTGACAAAGATGATTTTGGTAGCAGACCAATTTTTAAAGAAGGCATCTTAGCAGAGCATTTCTTACCTTTAATTTATTGTCATAAAAAAGTTTATATTGGTTATACATTACCTAATAAGGATGAAAAATCTGTAAGCAACACTTCAAGAAAAAAATATCCAACAAGTCTTCAAGTAACAGGTAATGCTGTAGATTTATTAAATATCTTAAATCCATACATTGAAGAGACTTTAGCATTAGAAAAGCCTGTAGCAACTTATCATATAGCTAAATCAAAAGCTTTTGAGTTGTTTACTAAAGTTGCGCAGAAACAAGCTAATGCTGATGAGATACTAGCAGCTACAGTTATATCATCAATTAGTTATGTAACATCAAGTAAAGATGTGAAGTCTGTATTAACAACAGATGCTAATCAAACAAAAGTTTGCAGTGTAGCTGATTTGAAGTTAGATAAGCGTCTAAAAGAGAATAATTATGTTGTTAAATTGGACGTAGGTTCTAAAGCTACAAGCTTTAAGTGCTCTGGTAAGATTGAATTGCCATTAGCTCATGATTGGGAGAGAGTGTTAAATAATGAAGGTATTGTAAAAGCTGCTACTTCAAAAGAGCTTGAAGAGCTAGATAATGCTATTGATAAGCTTTGGACACAAGGCGCTAAAAGAGCTCATAAAGCAGTAAGAAGAGTTCATTCTCTGCCTATCATACCAACAACCGGAGCTCTATTTAGAATTAAACGCACGTCAATTCATGGGGATGATGTTTATCAATTATCTGATAGTAATTTAACAGCAGTGGGATTCCAAAAAGATAATAATGGTAATGTAAATTGGAAATCTCCAGTTCTATTTAAGGACTTAAACTCTCATGCAGTTACACCTAGAGGCTTAGATGATTTGAATTTATCTGATGACTTTATTCAGATGAATAAATGGAGAGATATTGATCTTGAGGATGATGAGATATCTCTTCAGATGTGTCCAGGATCTGCAGATCGCTCTTTAATAAGACTTACCATAACTTTTGAAAAATTCAATGAGATCTTAAAAGCTCATAAATTAGATACTTATTCATCTTATTTAAGTGTTCCGTCTGAGGTAAAACTTCCAAAATTAAAATCAGATAAGGATTCAAAACTGGTAGACAAAGTTGATCCTTTTTCTTGTGTTTTTAAACAAGAATTTCGACAATTAATTGGTGTACCTAGAGAAGGTAGTGCTTTGATAATAGAATCTTTAGGCAATAAGATTACTTTTTGTTATAAAGCTGAAAGATGTAATAAAACAATGAAAGATGCTTACAATAAAGGTCACATTTAAGAGTGAGACATCTGACAATCAGCGAGTTTGGTAACTTTCTTGGCATAAGTGGTGCAAAACTCGTTGTAAAAGACAAAGAAGGGAAGATTTGGCAAACTCCTTTATCAAGACTAAGAACCATCAGAGTTGAAAAAAAAGGAGTTAGCTTATCCTCTGACCTTATCTACGAATGCGCAATTCGTGGTATTAGGTTGTTCTTTACTGATTGGTCCTGAAGATCAGTAGCTACTGTTCAAGGTGACAATCAAAAAGCAGTAGTAGCAGTTAGACAAGCTCAGTTTAAATGCATCGAATCTCCTAAAGCTCAAGAAATAGCTTTAGAGATAATCAAAACTAAGATTAAGAATCAGCGCGCTGTATTGCTGTATTTTGGAAAGTATCTTAAAAAGACTAATGAAGATGCATATTTAAAATTATCTGATTGCGCTGATTTTATGAGCACTCAAGCTAATAAGCTAAATGTTGAGACTTTTAACTCGATAATCCCTTCACAAACATCTTGGAAGCAAACTTTGCTAGGCCTTGAGGGCTCTGCTGCTCAAAACTACTGGAAGACAATTAGTGCTTGTAATTTGCTTGCAGATACCTTCTTATCAAGAGAAGGTCGTGGATCTAAAGAGATCTCAAATGCTGCATTGAATTATGGTTATGCTATTTTGATGAGCTATGTGTGGAGTGCTTTAGACAACACAGGTCTTGAAATCTACTCTGGCTTATTTCATTCAAACGTCCCTGGTAGAGCATCTTTAGTGATGGATGTTATGGAAGAGTATCGATCATGGATTGTTGATAGAAATATCATAAAGTTGAGAAGTCAGCTTGCAGGGAAGAGATTTTTAGATGCCAATTTAAAAAGCTTAATTGCTAACAGCATTGATGAAACTCTATATTCAAAAGTTTGTGTTAAAGGCAAAAATATAAAAGTAGAGAACCTTATGCAAAGGCAAGCATATAGACTCGCTGGTAGTATCGTTGATGATACAAGGTACAAAGGTTTTAAGTTTAAGTGGTAGTGCTTATGAGTGAACTCTATGTTAAATACTTAGTTTGCTATGATATTGTTAGTAATAAAGTCAGAAAGAAGTTCACTGATGCTTTAGAAGATCTTGGTTTAGTTAGGCTTCAATATTCAGTTTTTTATGGTGACCTTAATTCTGCAGAATCTAGGTCATTAGCAAGGACTGCCAATGAGTTATTAGATCCTAAAGAAGATAAATGTTTTTGGTATCCATGTCGATTAGATATAGAAAAACTAAAACAATGCGTTGGTTACAAGAATTTTCAATACAGTGAGCCAGATTGCCATGGACGAATTTAATATACCTATTTCTATGATTAGGCAGTTTGTCTTTTGTAGAAGAATACCATTTTACTATCTTGCTAGAGGATTAAAGCCTGCAGAGCAACCTTGGGTCAAACAAGGATGTGATTTTCATAAGAAAACAGAGATGCTACAAAAGCGTCGCAACTTATCTCGTTTTGGCTTAAATGAAGAATTTAAACTTTTTTCAGAGAAGAGTTTGTATTCTGAAGACCTTGGCATTCACGGAATATGTGATGGTTACCTTGTAACTCAAAATGAAGTAATTCCTTTAGAATTCAAGCTACAAGATAATATGAGTTTTGGCAAAGGTGCAGAATTACAACTTTGTGCTTATGGAATGATTTTACAAGAAAGCCTAGGAAGAAATATCGAAAAGGGATTTGTTCTCTATGGTGAGAAAGGCAAAACCTTTAGAGTTGATTTTTCACAAGAAAAAATCAACGAGGTAATAACCATTGTCAGTTATATAAAAAATGACCGCAACAAAGGTCTTATTCCTTCATCTACAGCAACTGCAAAGCAGTGCTCTCAATGTGAATTTTCAAATTTTTGCGCAGATAGGCTGTAGAACAACATATCTGCTAATAAATAATCAAGATGCTTTCGCAGATGCTTGATTCAATCTTAGTTTTAATTGATTTTAGTACGTTCGGAAACGTCTCTCTTGGTCTCAAGATTTGATAAACTGTATAACTAAAGTTACTAGCATTTTCTCGAAAAATCAACACTATTTATGACAAGATTGCTATTTTCGAAATAATTATCCTTCTATTGAATAATAACTCATTTAATTTCAAAGAATTAAAAT
>ONCS01000059.1 GCA_900316375.1 uncultured Succinatimonas sp.
CTCATAATTAGGAAGGCAACTTCCTAAAAAAAGCAAAGAAGCCCCCACTTCAAAAGCGAAGCTTTAAGTGGGGGTTGCTTTCACTATCCATAATTAAAGCAAACCACTTTTGATTGTTAGGATGGCGAAATACTTCAAAGGTAGGAGCGCTATCCCATGGGAAGTTAGTCTCAACCACGTAGGTATCTTTAATAAATTGCTCAAGTTCGTTTCTGTTCATAATGATTCCTTTGCTAACTACATATTAGGACAAAGAGCGTTTCTTAACATGGATAGAAGTCTGATTTGGTATAATTAAGCGCTAATCAAAATACAATTATAAGGAAAAATCATATTATGCAACTCACCAAAGCTATCGCCGAACAATGCCTAAAAGAGGCAGGAATAAAAAATCCAGGACCTTGGACTGATCACTCACGCTATGTAGCACAAGCCTGCCAAATCATCGCCTCACATTGTGACAATTTAAACGAAGATGATGCCTACTGTTATGGCCTATTACATGATATTGGCCGTTATGTAGGAGTTACCAAAGAGCGTCACATGTTAGATGGCTATACCTACTGTAAAGAGCGAGGCTGGGATAAGGCAGCGCAAATCGCTCTAGATCATGCCTTTATGCTTCATGATATTAAAACCTCAATTAGCGATTTTGATATGACTGATGCAGAATACAAGTTCATGGATGAGACCGTGAAAAACGCCGTCTATGACGATTATGATCTTTTAGTGCAGTTGTGTGACTCTTTGGCACTGCCTACAGGCTTTTGTATTTTAGAAAAACGCTTTGTTGATGTTGCCCTGCGCTATGGCACTCCTGAATACACAGTAGAGCGCTGGAAGAAAACCATCGAGATTAAAGGTTACTTTTCTACTAAATGTGGAATCTCTATTTACAAACTCCTACCAGGCATTATTGAGAACAGTATTAAGTAGAATTACTGATATATAAGCCATTTACAATCAATTTTAAGGTTAATTTAAAGTAACTTTTACTGTATTTTATTTTCAATAAAGAAGAGTATCCTTAAAAAAATATTCCAACTATTTTGTTCACCTTTTGGAGGTATCTTGTGGATAAAATCATGTCAGTAAATGGCAAAGACTATGAGATAGTAAAACTACTTGGCAAAGGCAAAGGTGGCTATTCTTATTTAGCAACTGCTGATGGTAAAAAAGTTGTTTTAAAGCAGATCCATCACGAGCCTTGTGACTACTACACTTTTGGCAATAAGATTGAAGCAGAAAAGCGCGATTATCAAAGACTTAAAGACATTGGTCTTCCCATACCTTTAATGCTTGATATTGATGAGACACAAGAGCGTATTGTCAAAGAGTTTATCGATGGTGATACTGTTTATAGCTTAGTTAAAAACGATAAACTCCCTTCTTTTTGCATTGAGCAGGTAAAAGCAATGTGTCAAAAGCTCTACCCTGCCCAAACCAACATCGACTACTTCACTACTAACTTTGTCTTGCAAGAGGGTCAACTCTACTACATTGACTATGAGTGCAATGACTACATGGAAGAGTGGAACTTTGAAAATTGGGGTATCAAGTACTGGTCAAAAACTCCTGAGTTTATGCAGTACTTGAACGAGCACCCCGAGATTTAACTAACTAGTCTTTTGCAGAATAAAGGTTTGATATTCAAGTTAGGTAACGTTTCCGCCAAAGTCTAAAAGCTCTTTAGCTTTATCTAAAATGTACTTTTGAAACTCAGAATTTGAAACGTCCATAACTGAGCTTTTCCAGCCATCGTTACGGGTTTTTACAGCTTTTTTAAGATGAGATGGGACACTACCATCAATCTCGCCTACTGATAAATAGGCATAGGTTTTGGTAGTAGCCTTCTTTAAAGTTAAAAGCTGCTTTTTAGATAAATACTGACTTTCAACTACCGCACGTTGGTAGTTAATAAGTTCACGGACAGAGTCGATTTTATTGTAATAAAAGCAAATAGAATCCAAAGCCCAAGCCTTTGCAAAAAGACTTAGCCATGCCATAAGCAAAAGACAGACAAATTTTTTCACTGTATGTTTTTATAATATTTGATGTATTTTATGACGTATAAGTGTGAGTTATTTTACAATTTTGTGTTTCTTGTCACAACTGTCATTTTAGCAAAGAAAAGGCATTTTTTCGCCACTTGTGATACTGCACTAAAAAGGAGCAAGAGGAGATTTAAGCCTTGGTTGGAGGCTATTTAGAACAAAAAAACTTTTCTATACAGACTCTATTAAGCAGGTGTGTTTCTTAGTATCTGCAGAGTAATTAACCGCAACAAGAAGTACACTTTGAGCATGTTCTTTAGCTTTATCAATATAATTCTTGCTAGTTATTTGTTCCATAGCCGACTGCGCAGATTTATTCCACTTAAGTTCAAAGATAATTGCAGGTCGATTGTCTAATTTTCCTTTTAAAGGAAGAAACACTAGATCTGAAAAGCCTTTACCTGAAGGTAATTCAAAAAATGGCTTGGAATAATAGCGATAAGCCCATACCATTGCCATACTAATTATGCCTCTTAATGACTCTTCATTATTGTACCCATTGATAGATGCAAACGAATTGTGAATTTGCTCGATAAGACCGGCTACAGCTTTTTGATCGTAATTTAATAGAGATTCAAACAGCTTTTTTGAAAGTTTTACAATGTCGTTATCATCAGACACAGTTGTACCTAAGAAAACTTCCTCAATTTCAAGTCTTACATCCTTATTGGGTATAAAAATACAACCTTGTTCTTTATCATAGCCTAAATATCCTAAATAAATTAGACAAGTAAAAATAGATACTTTTGAATTGAGGTTAAATAGAGCATTAGAACTTTTTGATGCTACTGTAAACTCTAATTTTTGGCCAGAAATGAGTCTTGCTAAATCCTCACGTAAACCTTCGTAGTTTACTTCAATTAGCTCGGCAATTGCCTTTGAGCTAGCAGTGCCAGACCAAGAACTTAAATACTCTTTACTCTTAGTTAATGCAATAATTGCATAAGGATTATAAATCTCAACTCCATCAACGATATAACCGTCATACCACTCTTTTGTCCTTACAAAATCAAGAGCGTATTTATCACAAATTGACTGAACTTCTTTTTCTGTAAATCCCATGTACTCACCTAAACCAAATGAATTTAGCATGGTAATTTCTGAGAAGTTGTTAAGTTCTGATTGGTTACAATAGCGTTTAATAGGCAAGATACCCGTCATGTAGGCAAGTGCGATATTACTCTCTCCAAAATTTGATTTAAATAATAAGGTTAAAAGAGTAATAAAATCGTTTTGTAGCTGTGTGTTATTTGGGTATTTTCTAAAAACGAGATCCCACTCATCAATAATAAAAACAAACTGAGTTGACTTGACTGCAGCCACTGTACTTAGCATTCCTAAAAGATCATTGTCCTTACAAGGAAAATCTCTAAAGACTTCTTGATACGTTTCCTTTAGATCATTGCAAAGAGTTGATATTAGGTTATCTAAAAATTGATCTCCGTTCTCATCTTTTACTACCATGAAAGAATTCATGTTGAAGCTGATAGTATCGTACTTATTCAAGTGCTTCTTATAATCTGGACTTTTGCTAATTTTAAAATTTTTAAATAGTTCTGATGAATCACAACCTTTAGAATAATATGCTGTAAGCATGTTAGCAGTAATTGTCTTTCCAAATCTTCTTGGTCTTACCAAACAATAGAAGGGATCATCACTATTTATGCAATCATTAAAGAAAGAAATTAGATCTGTTTTATCTACATACTTTTTGCTTACGATCCTTGCAAAAGCATCATTTTTACTATTTACATAAATCATAAGCAATCCCCAATATCAAATTACAAGATTAGTTAACCTGCGATTATTATATCTAAAGTTAAAGTTATAGTATGTGAATTGCGAAAAGATATTAAAAAAGCTTAACTTTATAATCAATAATCTTAGGAGCGCTACATGTGAGTTATCTTTGATGAAAGCTCTTCAAGACTCATCTTCTTACCATGTGAAGGATAATATTCATCACACTCAAGAGATAACAGCTTTTGCCAAGTTGTTTTAAGCTCATTAGGATAATCTGCAAAAGGGGGTCTAAAGATCCCAAGCATATTTACAAAGCCATCCCCTACTAAGCAAAGCTTATTTTCAAGAACTAGAGCTAAGCTGTCATTGGTATGCCTCAGAACTTCAATTAGCTGAGATTTTTCTCCTAGGTATGATTTTAGTATTTCGTCAGTAAGCTCATGTACATTAGTACAAGGCTTAATTTTGGAAAAATCGTAAATTGAAGATAGCTTTTGTGAAAGCTTATAGATGATTTTAGAAACACAGGTGATGCCTTGAGGTACAGGGCAATAGCCGTTCTTTAAATGATTAACACCTTTTGCATGCACGTAGACAGGACATTTAAAGTGGGTTGATAGCTCTTGAGCATTGCCTACGTGATCAGAGTGACTATGCGAGATAAAGATAGCGCAGAGTTTTTGTAATTTAGTCTTTTCAATCTCTTGATAGATCTTATCTATCTCAAAGCCCATACTTGTATCCCACAGCACCAACTTATCGTCATGATCTATCAAGAAACAATTACAGCGCTTGGTATGAGCTTTATAGATCTTAAAATTTGAGCTTTGATAGATAAGCATTAACTTTTTTTAACTCAGAAGTTTTTTTCATTTGATTATAAAAACTTTGTATTTTTAGTAAGTTTTTTCACTCAATTATAAAAACTCAGTAATTTTTGAAAGTTTTTTTACTTGATTATAAAAACTTTTCAAATTACACCTTATTTAGATTTTTCCTGATATTCCTGACAACCGCACTTACCATGAGCTTTAACATCATAAAGGGCAATATCAGCTTTCTTGAATAAGCGCGATCTATTGATGTCTTTAGTTGATGCTTCTGCAAAGCCAATTGAGATGCTGTAAGGGTACTCTTTTCCTTCAACAGTAAAGCGGCGTTTATGCTCAGAAAAGCGCTTAATTAAGTCACTAGCAGTCTTTAAAGTACAATTTTTTAAGATCATGCAGAACTCATCACCGCCATTTCTACCAATAATGGAGTTGACGTTAAAGGTATCTTTCATGTCTTTAGCAAAGTCTTTGAGAACCTTATCTCCATAATGATGACCATAAGTATCATTGATATTTTTAAAGTCATCAATATCCATCATTACTGAAACGCATGGCTCATTTGGATATTTTCTAATATAGATATCCACCTGCTCATCCATACCATTGCGGTTGTAAACGCGAGTTAAAGCATCAATTAACGCCATATATCTTAGTTTATGTCTTTGACGTCTTAAGATAATGACCTGATAGATCATGACTGAAAACATTAAGGAAAACAAAGTGCCAAAAACACCAAGACCTACAAGATCATTAGCACTAGTCCAACCGCCTTCAGGCATTACAGATAATCGCCACTGACAATCTCCTAGCTCAAAAGTTTGAACTGCAGGAGATTCAAGAGCGTGTCCACAACTGTAAACTTCATGGAAGGTGTTATCCATTGGATCAGGTGTTTTTTCAAGCCTATAGTCGTATCCAAAATTGCCTAAAGAGAAAACAGAACTAGTAAAAACTTCAGGTACTTTAATAATGGCAATCGATAAGCCCCAAAAATACTCTTCTCCATACTCATTAGTTAAGAAGATAGGATTTCTTACAGCAATTCCAGAGCCACCTTGCTTTAACTTAAATGGTCCTTGGAAAACAATTCTCTTATTTTCAATGCCGTAGCGAGTAATTTTGCCTCGTAATTTATCGTGTAAAAGATCGATTTTTCCGGCTTCATTACCCTCTAATGGGTAAATATCAGTAACCACACCATTAGGTGCTAACTGCAAGCTTTGAATACTAGGGATGATCATTTCTGCAGCGAGCTCTTAAAAGTGTTTAATCTTACCTTCATCATATTGCACCACGCGCTCTAAACTTTTTGTCATAACTGCAGCACGCTTTAGCTCATCAGCCATTTGATTAGCGTAGGTTGTAGCATTTAACTTAGCTTTAAGTTCTGTAATGTTTCGGTGAGTAGCATTGCTTGTCATCATCGCAAATATCGTAAGCACAATACCTGCAACTAAGATAATTAAAGGAATAATAAAACGACAACGATAGAGCCAATCTCTTTTGTATTGCTCGTCTGAGTATTCTTGGGAATTCATAAAAGGTTCCTAAATGTCGTGCATTTATTTTCTTGTTATTATTATAGTTAGCTGCACGGTTTATTCTTTTTTACTTTTCTAATGTTGCGCACATTTTATACAAAGAATGAATTTTGAAAAGGAGGCTAATTAAGAATATTTATCATTAACCCAAAAATTGATCACAGCTTAACCAATAATTAACACTGATAAATTAGCCTTATCTTCCTATTTCCTCGTGGTACATTTTAATCAGAGGTTCAACACCTTGAAGCCATTGTAAAGTAGAGCAGTCGTGTAGTTTTTGACAAGTTTTAGAGGCTATAAAATCTTTGATGAAGACGTGTTGTTCTATGTTAACACAGAACCTTCAAATTTTACGTAGATACGCAAGCCATGAAAAGTGGCTTGCTGAAGCCTAAGTTTCTCTCAAAGTAGTAAAAA
>ONCS01000016.1 GCA_900316375.1 uncultured Succinatimonas sp.
AGTGAGGTAAATACTATAATACGATTATGACTTTGGTACGAGGATAGGGGCTAAAAGACCTACATTTTGATGCGTAACTGCTATTTTTTCATTCAACTGTTAGATTTTTCAAAAGTTTTCGCTAAAATATAGAGCACAAACAAATGAGGTCATCATGCTCTTATATAAAGGAACAACTTTATCTCAGGCACAGTCTTATTTGCCTAAGATTGAGTTAGATTGTCGTACAAATAATCTTTACTATGGAAGAGGCTTTTATACTCTTACCAAAAAAGAAATCGCGGTTTTAGTAGCTCAAAACTTTGCTTTCAAGCGCCACGATAGAGCTGTAGTTAATACCTACAATCTTGATGATGAGGTATTTAAAAAATGCTCAATTATGGAATTTAAAGAGTTAACTGAAAGTTGGTTAGACTTTGTGGTAGGCAACCGCGATGATAGCTCTCATCCTAAGATCTTAGATGCAGTAGAAAGTTTTGTAATCGATGATGACATGATGCAAAACGTTATCTACTTTGAAAATCAAGTATTCACTAAGCCTCAAATCATGAACAGACTTAGAACTTGCAAGATCTTAAAGACCTACAAGCAGATAGTTCTAAAAAGTGACAAAATTTTAAACTACTTAAAATTAGTAGAAAGTGAGCTCGTATGACCGAAACAGAGTTTAGAGATCAATTACAAATTCAGATCCCACCAGTTCTTAAAATGATACAGGCAAATTGCAATCTTGATATCGATACTATTGCAGCAAGATTTTACCAATCAAAGCTATTTGCAGCCCTATCAGATGAAAGTACTAAGCTTTGGTACCTCTCAGCACTGACCTTGTACCACATGTATCAAGATGAGCTCATCACAGGTAGCTTTGTCTACCCTGAAAGTGCAACAGCTTAGTTCACAGTTTTATTTCTTTAAAGCTCCAACATTCTCAAAATTTGGAGCTTTTTCATTTTAAAGTAAGACTTAAATTTTCAGAATTTTCATCTAAAATTCTCATCTTATTTCCTCTGTAGATTTACTCAAATCTCCCCTTCTATAACCCAAGCAAATACCTTGCTATAGCTTATTCTATATAATAACCTAGTAACTACATAGGTTTTAAAAGTTATTTAATTTAACGATTTTATAGAAGTAGATATTTATCTTATTGATTTTAAATCATTTTATTTATTCTTTTGCACTTTCTTGGTGCAAATATTAATGTACACAAAAATTGACTATTTTTTTTGTGATTTTTTTATGTTTTCATATACGCATACAAGGTACGGAGCAAAATAAAAATCCTAAACCTTAAAGGCTGATTAAAGGAAGTTTAAAACCATAATTCCTTTGACCAAAGAATAAAAGCACAAAGTGCATTGGCCTTAAGTGAAGAATTTACTTAAGAGAAATTAAAGTTAAAAGTAAGTCTTACTTAATACACGTAAAACTACTTACCGCAACAGAATTTTTTAATATCGGAGATTATATAAATGGCACTTGTAAAATCAGTAGTTGACCTAATTGGTCACACTCCTCTAGTAGAGCTTTCAAACCTTGAGAAGAAGCTTGGTCTTAAGGCAAGAATTTTAGCTAAGTTTGAAGCTTTAAACCCATCTGGCTCTGTTAAGGATCGCGCTGCTTACTACATGATTAAGGACGCTCTAGATTCTGGCAAGATCAACAAAGACACCAAGATCATTGAGCCAACCTCAGGTAACACCGGTATCGGTTTAGCATTAGTAGGCGCAGCTTTTGGTCTATCAGTTACCCTAGTACTTCCTGAGACCATGTCAGTTGAGCGTCGTAATATCTTACGTGCTTACGGTGCAAAATTAGTTCTAACTGAAGGTGCACTAGGCATGAAAGGTGCAATTGCTAAGGCTCAAGAACTTGCTAAAGAATCAGATAATGCTTTTATTCCTCAGCAATTTGAAAACCAGGCAAATGCCAAAGCTCACTATGAGACCACAGGCCCTGAAATTTGGAAAGACACTGAAGGTAATGTTGATGTATTCGTATCAGCTGTAGGTTCAGGTGGTACTGTATCTGGTACTGGTAAGTTCTTTAAAGAAAAGAACAAGAACATTAAGGTTGTAGCAGTAGAAGCAGCTGCCTCTCCAGTACTTGAAGGTGGTAAGCCAGGTCCTCACAAGATCCAAGGTATTTCAGCAGGTTTCATTCCAGCTGTATACAATAAAGATGTTGTAGATGAGATCTTACCTGTTAAAGATGAAGATGCATTCAACAATGGCCGTGCGCTTGCTCAAAATGAAGGTCTATTTATCGGTATCTCATCTGGTGCAGCACTAACTGGCGCAATTGAGCTAGCTAAACGCCCAGAAAATGAAGGTAAGACCATTGTCGTAATTTTACCTGACAATGGTGATAGATACTTATCAACTGCCCTATATCACCAGGATTAGTGATTACTTTTGGTGCCTGCTTAGGAAAATTTGCAGGCACTATAACTAATAGGTAAAGTAGGAATTATCCTCTTTACTACTTTTATTTTTAAGGATTTAACATGTCAGAGAATTCACAACGTGTAAATGAAGCAGCTCATGATGCTTTTGCTTCAGTTAACAGATCTAAAAAGTCACGTGTGATCACAGCTGTTTTATATGTAACAGCTTTAATTCTAGGTGCAATTTTAGGCTACGTTAACAATGCAAGCTTAAATGAGATCTTCAACTTCATTGCAACTATCTTCACAAGATTATTTAGCTTTATCGCAGTTCCAGTAATTGCAGTAAGTTTAATTACTACTTTAGCAAAGCTTTCAAAAGGCTCTAAAGGTGGCACTATCTTTGGTTATACCATCTTCTATACCCTTTTAACTACAATTTTAGCTGCAGCTTTAGGCGCAACTATCTTCTCAATTGTAGCACCTTCTAATGTTCCTGCTGACGTATCAGGTGCTGCAGCTGATGCTGTTGCTAAGTATGAGACTTTATCTTACTTTGAGCATATTCAAAACATTATTCCAAATAACTTACTACAACCATTTGTAGCTGGTAATGTTTTATCAATTCTTTTAGTGGCCGCTGCCTTTGGTTTAGGTATTGCATCTTTAAAAGAATCAGAAACTAAGAGTGCATTACTTAACACTATCTTAGGTTTCCAAGAGTTATTATTCACTCTAATTCACTGGTTAATTAGAGTTTTACCTCTAGGTATCTTAGCATTCACAGCTCAGCTTGTAGCTCAAATGGAGGCTGGTGTTCTTTTAGGTGGTATTGCTGAGTACTTTGGTGTTGTAATTAGCTCAAACTTAATTCAGCTATTTATCATTCTTCCAGCAATTTTATTACTACGTGGTTTAAATCCATTAAAGATTGCTCGTGGTATGCTACCTGCTTTAGCTGTAGCTTTATTTTCAAAGAGCTCTGCAGGTACTCTTCCTGTTACCATCGCTTCAGCTGAAGATAACTTAAAAGTTGATACTCGCGTTTCACGCTTTGTATTACCTATTTGCACCACTATCAACATGAACGGTTGTGCTGCCTTTATTCTAATTACCTCTGTTTACCTATTACAAAACGCAGGTATTGAAATTGGCTTAGGTACACTAGTTGCTTGGGTATTTATTGCAACCTTTGCGGCCGTTGGTAACGCTGGTGTTCCTATGGGTTGCTACTTCTTAACTCTGTCCCTTGTATCATCAATGAATATCCCTGTAGCTTTAATGGGTGTTATTCTTCCTGTATACGCAGTAATTGATATGATTGAAACTTGCTTAAATGTTTGGTCAGACTCTTGTGTTGCAAACATTGTAAACAAAGAAGTTAAAGATAAGCTACCTACCGTAAGCGCTGAATAATCAAAACTTACAGTTATTCAAAAGATAAGCCTTGCTAGAGATATTTAGCAAGGCTTTTTTAATTCATGTAGTAGCTGAAAATTCATGATAGATATTGTCGCATAAGACTTAATATCTAAAAGAGCTCGCTATGTTTTCCATTTCTATACAAAATCAAAACTAACTTGTCATCTACAATTTCATAGATCAAAAGCCAGTCTGGGTTAATATGACATTCTCGACAATTCTTGTAATTTCCAATCAATGCATGATCTCTATATTTAGGTTCTAATTTTTCACCATTGCGCAACTTATCTACAACTTCGCAAAGCTTTGATATGTCTAATCCTCTTTTTTTTAGATTTTGAAAGATCTTTTTTAAAGGATTTAGTGATATACAAATCATACATTGCCTAAAACATCCTCAATCATCTCTTGAGCTGATGAGTATTTTTTGTATTTTTCAGGATGTGCAACTATGTCTTTTGCTTCTTCAAAAGCATTTAGTGTTTCTTTATTGGGTTTAGATCCTGTTATTTCAAAAGGAATTTTATTTTCTGCAATGATCTTTTTAGCATAAATCGTAAAAACAGCTGACATTGACAGTCCAACATCTTTACAGAAATCTTCGAGTTGATTCTTAATCTCGCTATCCATTCTCAAATTAACTGAAACTGTACTCATTTAAAGCCTCTATTAGTATACATTTACTATACTAAGTATAGAAAATGACGTGCAACTATTCAAGATTTTGCATAAAAAAGCCTCTGTTTTTAGGCAGAGGCAAATGATAAACGAGACTACTTTCTCAAAATTTAACTAGAAAAAATCTCTTAAAAAGTCATACACTCTTAAGCTTAGAAGGTGTAACGAGCACCAATGCTTGCAAAGTTCTTATCTTCACCGTATGAAAGATTTAACTTAGCAGCATTTAACTTTTTCCAAGTATCGCGTGAATTTGCATCAATTCTAGCCTCAGTCCATACGTTGAAGTTTGGATTTACCTGCCAATTGATGTATAGAGGAATTGATCTCTGGCTTACAGAAATAACTTTTTTAGAATCAACATTATCCTGCTTGTACTTAATTACGTTGTAGCCAGCGGTAAAGCTTACACCACAATCTAAAGTATAGCGAACAACAGCCTCAAAGCCCTTTGACTTTAAGTCTTTTACGTCATGCTCCATGAAGCCAAACTTACGGTCTGTATAGCTTAAAGCACCATAGAAGCCTTGTGCTGCATCACCTAAAGAAACACCTAATACAGTAGTTCTTACATCATCAAGGTGTGATAAACGAACACCATCTTTCTTATCGTTCTGGCCGTTTACTAATTCATGACCTGCACGGATTGATAAAGGTAGAGCAATTGGGAAGGTATAACCTAGTGCTACAGAGTAAGCATTTTCAATCTTTGCAGTCTTATCAGCCTTAAAACCGTTTTCTAAGCTGTAGCTATCATTTGCAGTTACAAAACCTAACTTACCATCAAATCCGTAGCCAGAGTATGAGTACTCAATACGTGAAGAGTTACGCTCATCGTTTGCTGACTGTGCATTTGTACCAAAATCATCGAAAACATCTGTAACTGAAGTTACATAGTTGATAGCACCTTTGTATCGACCTAACTTAACGCCACCAAAATTTGCGTACTCAGCACCAACATACTGATCACGAGCCTTAATGGAGTCACCTCTCTTTGATGAGCCATCAGCCATATCCCACTGAGAGTAACCTTGTAACTTAAAGTCGCCAACCTTAGTAGCACCGCCAATACCTAAACGAGCTGAGTTCTCTAAGGTTGAATCGTGGTCGCCTGCTTTTGCATTAGCACCATTGTAAACAACTGCCTGAACACGACCATCAATCTTTAAGGTAGTGCCATCTTTATCATAAACGTTAGCAGCCATGGTTGAACCACATAGAGATGCTAGTACTAAAGCTAGAAGTGATTTTTTCATAATATCCTCAAAATTTTATAAATTCAAATGCCTATTATTTTGGCATACGTTTCCTTTTTGTCTTTGTGTCTAAACACAGGAAGTATGATAAAAAGGTGCTGTTAAGTTTTAAGGATTTAGAAGATGTGATTTGTTAAATATATGTTAGAAAAAGTTAAAAGCCGCCTTGATAATGTGATATCAAAACGGCTTTGTGGGACAGTCTATGAGAAAAACTGTTTACAAGATAGGCTTAAATTAGCCTAATAGTAAGCTATTCATTGCCTTAACGAAGGTGCTTGGATCTTTTAGAGCACCTTGATCAGCTAGTAATGCCTGCTCGTAGATTAAATCAGCCCATTGAGCAAAACGGCTTTCATCCATCTCAGCATATGCCTTTTGAACTAGCTTGTGCTCTGGGTTGATCTCTAAGGTATACTTCTCATCAGGAATAGTCTGACCTGAGGCCTCTAGAAGACGTCTCATCTGCATGGTCATCATGCGGTTAGTCTCAGAGATCACGCAACTTGGAGAGTCAATTAGACGAGTTGAGCATACTACATCCTTAACCTTATCGCCTAAAGCTTTCTTAAAGCGCTCGATTAAGTCTTTGTTCTCAGTTGCTGCAGACTCTTGTTTCTTCTTCTCATCTTCATCTGCTAGCTTTCCTAGTTTTAGATCTTGAGAGTTAGCTGATACAAATTCTTTGCCAGAGAACTCATTGATGTTGCCCATTAACCACTCATCAACACGATCCCACATTAGAAGAACTTCAATACCCTTGTTCTTTAGGTTCTCTAAATATGGTGAGTTCTTAGCAGCTTCATAGCTTTCAGCTGTAATGTAGTAAATCTTGTCCTGGCCTTCCTTCATACGTGAGATGTAATCATCAAAGCTTACATTCTGCACAGAAGAATCATTGTTAGTTGAAGCAAAGCGTAATAGCTTTAAGATAGCATCCTTGTTATCGTAATCTTCAACTGGGCCTTCTTTTAGTACGTTACCAAATTGCTTGTAAAACTCTGCATACTTATCAGCATCTTTTGATAACTTATCAAGCATTGATAGAACACGCTTAGTTAAAGCTTTCTTTAACTTACGAGTTACAGTAGTCTCCTGTAATAACTCACGTGATACGTTTAGAGGTAGAGCATTAGTATCAACTAGACCTTTTACAAAACGTAAGTAGTTTGGTAGGAATGCCTCAGCCTTATCCATAATGAATACACGCTGAACATATAGCTTTAGACCGTGCTCATTAGTGCGGTTGTATAGATCCCAAGGAGCTACCTTTGGAACATATAGTAATGAGGTGTACTCTAAATCACCTTCTACCTTGTTGTGAGCATAGGTTAGAGGATCTTGGTAATCGTGGCTTAAGTGCTTGTAGAACTCGTTGTACTCAGCTTCTTTTACATCTTTTGAAGAGCGAGTCCATAGAGCTTGAGCATTGTTAATTTGAGTGTACTCAAACTTAGGCTCTTTCTTCTCATCCTTATCTTCACCCTCTTTTGGAGCCTCATACTTCTCTTCGTATAGCTCTACAGGAGTTGAAATATGATCAGAGTACTTAGTGATGCAATCACGTAGTTTCCAAGTATCAGTAAACTCGGTCTCATCATCTTTTAAGTGAAGGATGATCTGGGTACCGCGGAATGGAACATCAACATTCTCTGAGGTGAAAGTACCATTACCATCTGACTCCCAACGCACGCCTTCGTTTTGAGCAGCGTTAACAGAACGTGAAATTACGGTAACTTTGTCAGCTACGATAAATGAAGAGTAGAAACCAACACCAAACTGACCGATTAACTGAGAATCTTTTTTAGCATCACCTGTTAGGTTCTTCATGAATGCTTCCGTACCAGACTCTGCAATAGTACCTAAGTGGCTATTAGCCTCATCTAAGGTCATACCGATACCATTATCGGTAATAGTTAAGGTCTTAGCATCCTTATCAGCACGGATTTGGATCTTAAAGTTTGGATCGTCTTTGATTAAATCTTGATTAGTTAAAGATAGGAAGTGTAACTTATCGATAGCATCTGATGCGTTTGAAATAAGCTCACGTAGGAAAACTTCTTTATTTGAATATAGAGAGTTAGCAAGTAAGTCTAGTAACTTAGTAACTTGTGTTTGAAAGCCATGAACTGTAGCTGTCATTTTTTAATTATCTCCAATGTAAATTGATGCTTTGCATCTATGTCTGTCAACTTACATGGGGATATAGCTTTTACTTTTCAAGTGGAATTTTTAAAATTAACGAAATTTTGTTAAAAGTTGATGGTAATTCTGCTTAGATTTTAATCTAAATTTCCTTCTTCTATCATGCAGGTATGCTTTTTAGTCTTTTTATCATAGTTGATACCAACTAAAAGTACAGCCTTACAAGCGCCTTTTACAGCTTGCATATATTGTTTTTCATGAATTTGAGAAATTGCAGTATACACATCTTGAGAGCACTTAAGCTCAATGACAAGAGCAGGAACTTTGTTAATCTCACTTGGTTTTGGTAAATATACTAAATCTGCAAAGCCTTTGCCTGTTGGTAATTCTTGAAACTCGTTTTGATAATACTCATCTGAGGCAAACATGGCTTTTAGTACCAAAAAGCGTAAAGCTTCTTCAGAATTGTAGGTCAACATCGAAGTACTTTGACTGTGAAGTTTTTCTAAATATTCTGCAACAGCGTCTCTATCTTGCTTTAGTATATTTTGAATGAATTTTGCTGAAGATTCGTACTTTCTTAAAAATTCTGGGTACTGAGCTCGCTTTAAATCCTGTTTAAGAGCAATCTTTATTTCCTCATTTGGGATGTATATACGTCCTTGATTGCATGCAAGATATCCTAAATGCACTAGATAAGCTAAGATTGAATCTCTTGAAGTTAAATTTTGCAAATCACTGTTAAATGCATCGAAATCAACAGACCTAATGTCATCCCCATCTAAAAGAGTAAGTAAATCATCTCTAACATTATCAATGTTTAATTTTAAGACAGAACTTACCACACTTTGATATCCTGTTTCTGACCAATAATTTTCAAAGTTGTGAGTAGAGCACAACATATCAATGGCGCGAGGATTATAAATTTCGTAATCACCTAAACGATATCCGTCATACCACTTTTTAGCTTGCATAAAAGGTACATGATGCTTGTTACATAAGGATTTGACTTCGTCTTCTGTAAAACCAAAGTAAGGTGCTAAATTCTTAGGACTTACCATGGTGTACTCTACAAAGTTATTTAAAGCTGACTCTGTGTTGTAACGAATAATTGGTAAAACGCCAGTCATATAAACTAGAGCACAACATTGAGCACCGTCATCACTTTTAAATAGAAGACGCAACATATTGATAAAAGCCGAAATAAGCTTTTGATCTTTATAAGTGCGAAGCACAAAATCCCATTCATCTATGATAAAAACAAACTGCTCTTTATATATTGAAAAAGCGTTTATGACTGCATCTACAAAGTTATCTGTATTAGTGGTCTCAAAAACTTTAGGAAAATGAGACATCATATCTGCACATAAAGCTTTATTAAAACGCTCTAAATAATGCAAACCTTCAGGATCATTAAAATCAGCAAATGCTTGCATATCAATATAGAACACATTGTATTTATTTAGATGTTTCTTGTAGCTAGGATCATGTGAAATGGCGAGATTATCGAATATTTCAGCACTATCTAGATGCTTAGAATAGTAAGAATTAAGCATCTTAGCAGCGTAAGTTTTACCAAATCTACGAGGTCTTGAAATTAAGAAAAATTTCGAGCTTAGAGTTATTTTTGCATTTAAATGAGAGATCATTGCAGACTTATCTACATAAGCACCACTTAATACCGTATTTCTAAACTCAAGATCCGATCTATCTAAGTACATAAAAACCTCTAGATTGTTTCTTTAATTATAGACAAGAAAAGTAAGTTGTGCAAAAACAGATCTCAATGGATTTACAAAAGAAAATGCACCTTAACTAATAGCTAAAGTGCATTATCAGTATGACTAATTTTGTATTACTTAAAAGTAATGATTAGTAGTTCTCAGCACGAACTTCAAAGTAACTCTGTGGGTGAGCACATACTGGGCAAATCTCTGGAGCCTTAGTACCTACTACTAAGTGACCACAGTTACGGCACTCCCAAACAGTAACACCTGATTTCTCAAATGCTTGCTTAGTTTCGATGTTTTGTAGAAGCTTACGATATCTCTCCTCGTGAGCCTTCTCAATAGCACCTACTGCACGGAACTTAACTGCTAGGTCACCAAAGCCTTCTGCTTCAGCGTCTTTTGCCATGTTCTCGTACATATCAGTCCACTCGAAGTTTTCACCCTCAGCTGCTGCCTTTAGGTTCTCTTCAGTAGTGCCTATGCCGCCAAGCTCTTTAAACCACATCTTAGCGTGCTCTTTCTCGTTGTCTGCAGTGTGTAAGAAGATTGCAGCAATCTGCTCATAACCTGCTTTCTTAGCAACAGATGCGAAGTAAGTGTACTTGTTACGAGCCTGAGACTCACCAGC
>ONCS01000049.1 GCA_900316375.1 uncultured Succinatimonas sp.
AGTTTAAAAGATTTAATGCGCAATATATAAAGGAATGAGTGTCTAAGAAAAGGAATTAAAGTGTGCAAGATCTAAGAGATTTTCCAAAATATACAATAAAGTTGGAACAGAGGTATTTGGAAATTCTAGAGTTAAAGGTATTTTAAATTGCTCAGAAACAACGGCTAGCAATTACCTAAAACGTATGAGCTTAGAGTTACAAGTTATTGTGCCTGTAGATGGAGCAGGAAAAGGTAAATACAAGTTTCAAATCTAAGGTGGGGAAAATTAAGTTGAAGCTATTCACTGTCGTTATTTGAACTTTCTTCGAGTTTTATAGTCAAAAAATACTCTATAATTAAGCAAGTAAGTATCATTGAGCACCTCATTAAGGCTTATATTTAATATGCAACAAAAATTAAAAATAATGTCAGGTATCATTTCATTTGATTCTTTATTTACTTTAAAGCAAGGTAGATGGATTCAAATGGGGTATTACGTTGACAAAACAAGATTTCTTGAGCCTGTTTATAATGATGGTGCCTATGTAACTTTATATACTAGACCTCGTCGATTTGGAAAGTCATTGTTTTTATCAATGATGAATTCTTTTTTCTCTCCTAATCCAATCGATCCTAGTGATATTTCAAAGCATCAACAGATTTTTTCAAATTTTGATATTTATAAAGATCAAAGCTTTTGCAACGAGCATATGGGGCAGCACCCAGTTTTGCATATTACCTTTGCCTCTTGTGGCTCTAGCAAAAGCAAAGAAATGTCTTTAAGAGGTCTTGCTAATGCAGTATCTCTTTGTGCCAAGAACTACAAGTTTTTACTAGACTCTAACGCTCTATCTAAGTACGACAAAGACGATTTCAATGACTTTGTGCATTTTTACAATTTAGATTTAAATAATAGTAGCGTTGAAAGCAAATTAGAGATGTCTTTATCGCTGCTTTGCGATATGCTCTTTGCACACTTTGGTCATAAGGTAATAGTATTAATTGATGAGTATGATACGCCTCTTGCTAAAGCATCTACTACAGATTATTACTACGACTTCAAAGAAACTTATGCTAGCATGCTAGAGAAGCTACTTAAGATCAATACTCATGTCGAAAAAGCAATCGTAACAGGCTGTTTAAGAGTTGCTAAAGAAAGTATTTTTACAGGTCTTAATAACTTTCTAGCAATTGACTATGACAATCCAACATACTCATCCGTTTTTGGTTTTACAACAGATGAAGTAAACACTCTGTTGTCTCAATTTAACCTACAAGAACATTTTGAGACATATAAATCCTGGTATGACGGTTATTATTTTGGCAAAGATGAGATTTATTGCCCTTGGGACGTAATTAACTATACACATCAATTATTAGGTAAAGAAAGTACCAAGCCTATTGCCTATTGGAATCACTCTTCCTCAAATGATCTAGCCATGTTAGCTTTTTCAAATGATCCTGATGCCTACGTGGCAGGTTTTGAAAAGTTGCTAAAAGGTCAATCGGTGGTAGTCCCATACTACATCGATATGAACTACAAGATCATCGAGAATAATGACAACCCCCAAAATCCATATCTGTGGTCAATTCTTTATATGACCGGCTATTTGACTAAAGATAAAGATCAAGTAGGTTGTAACGACAACGAAATCAAAGTTAGGATCCCTAATCGTTGCGTTTATCAGTGTTTAAAAGATCAAATTGATAAGAGCTTTAGCGCAGCAAATCCAGTCTACGTTAAAAAAGCAAGTGACATTGCAAAGTGTTTTAAAGATGATAATGCTGCAATACTTGAGCTTAAGATTAACCAAGCCCTAAACGCCTATGTAAGTGTTTACGATATTCAAAAAGGAACTGACAAAGAGTCTTTGTACCACGCATTCTTAAATGGAACATTGTCGGCTGTTTTAAATGTGCCAAATGATAGTTATGCCTCAAACTTAGAAATTGGAAATGGCAGAGCTGATATTTTATTTTTAACAGATCTTGAAAATAATCCTAAAAACAAAAAATGTGTCATCATAGAATGCAAAGTTGCTAACAGTGAAAAAGATCTAGATTCAAAAGCAATAGCTGCAGTAAAACAAGTAAAAGATAAATACTTAAAAGGCGTTGTCGATAAATACAGAGCTGCGACCAAAGTTGCTATCTATGGTATTGCCTTTTATAAGAAAGAGTGCAGGGTAAATCTTGAGATTGTTATTGTTTGATAATAATGTACCTAAAAGATTTTCCAAACACTGTCTGGAAAATCTTCAATTACGTACGGAAACAAGCTTAAGATGACCTTAGTATTTAGAAAAATCCATATTAATCTTCTAAGACCTTATTCATAATATATTTTTGAGCCTTTAATATAGACTAAGCATTAGGGGACATGCCTGAAATAATGCTCTTAAGTATCAAATTACTCTTTGATACGTCATTTCTCTTCATATTTTTTAAATCAGAAAGACGATCAATGACCAGGCCACTTTGTTCGTTACGCCTGCAAATGTAAATGTCATCAGTTCTTGTTATGAAATCAAGAATCTCAGGATAATGAGTGGAAAAAATTAAGTTATTTTGAATACAATTACATCAATTTCTTGAATACAATTACATCAATTTCTTACATACAAATACTTCAATTCTTTAACTACAAACACTTCAATTCTTTAAATACAATTACATCAATTTCTTAAATACAAATACTTCACTTTCTTAAATACAAATACATCAATTTCTTAAATACAAATACTTCACTTTCTTAAATACAAATAC
>ONCS01000028.1 GCA_900316375.1 uncultured Succinatimonas sp.
GATTCGGTTATTTACAATTTGGCGCTAAGCCTTAAGGAAAAAGGCCTTAAGCAAACTTTTTTAGGAGCTTAAGACCCTTTATATGTAAAATTTTAAGATAATGCTTTGATTTTAAATTACTTTTAGGATTTAAATGTCAAGGTATTTTAAAATTAGTGATTAAGCCATTTTGCGTTTATGTTACTAGTGATTTTTTAGCTAAAAGCAAAAATGGCTTAAATAAAGAAAAGCAGCCGTGTTAAATGGCGTTTGAGTCTATGTTACTAGTCAAAACTGCATTTTAAGTTTGCCCTTTTCCTACAACTTCCAATACTCTAATTACTTCGCAACAATCAAAACTCTCTTTTGCTCATTATCAACGTAGAACTCATCAAACTTTGATAGATATGTAACAAGATCGTAATTGTAGATTTGCACTCCACAATCATCTTTTACAGCCTTAATAATGTCTTTAAAAGCAATACCATTAAAGCTTACAAACTGCTTTACATAGTTAGAGACTATCATCTCACGCACTTCGCCACGTTTAGCAAAAATTAAAGAGTGAACAGTGCCAAAGATAGTGCCAATATAGCCATCTAAACCATATCTTACAAGTGAGCTAAACAAGGTTTCATTATCTATAAATAAGTCATTAAGTTTATGTTTAAAACCAGCTTTTAGAAGTGTTGATTGCATGAAGTACTTGATGTTGTTTTCTTCAATAAAAGTCTTTAGACACTCTATAAAATCTTTAATATCATTTTCTGAAATACCCAGAATTGAGAATTTTGTGTAGATATAAGGCTTATTTTCAATAAACCCCAGGTTACCTAGATGCTCGTTAAAGAAGCCGGCAAAACCATATCTAATGCTTTTTGGGTAGCTTGTTAAATCTACTACATCTTTACCATCGAACAAATGATTACAGTAAGCTGAAGCAGAATTAAAGCATTTTCTTACACAAAAGCCGCCATCATATTGAGCTTGGGCAAAATGATTAAATCCAAGCTCTGATATAAGTTTTTCTGGAATGTTTTGTGGTAGTTTTGACCTATAACTATCATCAAGGCTATTGAGTAAACTTTGGTATTTAGCATTTAAATCCTTATAGCCAACAAATTCACCTTGAGTAAAGTCTTCTAAAGAGGATCTAAGCTCCTGTGGGACCGCAATCTGGACACAAGAGTACATCTTGGTGCTATTGGTATAATAGTCTTTTAGCTTTACAAGATAATTGGCTTGAAAGCCTTGTGGGTCAATACCATATTTGTCGTAAAAAAGAGAAGAAAACTCTTCACGAGAGAGTTCTGTATACTCTTTAAGCATCTCTAAAGCTTGATTTTCAATTGAGTTTTGACCAAAGGTTACATAAGGCGATCTTGTCAAAGTAATATTGGTAAATTTGTCAGGATACCTATCAGCTAATATTCTTAAGATCTTATGAAGTTCATAGTGATCTTGAATATCTAGCTGCTCTTTAAGCTCAGGAAAATCTTTGAGTATTTTTAAAGTTGATAGCTCAACGTTCTCATATAAAGGCAAAATCTCTAACAGAGTTTGATAGTTATGAGTATCTATGTCATAGAACCTGCTAGCACCGGTAGCTGTTAAAATAAAGTTGCTATTTGAGTTAGTAGTTCTTGTGCTGATATATCTTTCCTTGATCCCTAATTTATCAAAAGAAGCACCTTGTATACCACTGATAAAGGCAGTGTATTTTTCAACAATCTCTGCATTACTCTTAAACCTATAGTCTTTTACTACATGGCTAAAGAAGTAAGTTAAAACTGAGATCCTGTTATTTTTGATAAACAAACCATCAATGTTCAAAGCTACGTCGTTTAAGCAAGAAAGTAATTTACCTTTAGCGCTAGCTGATAAAGTTGGTTCATAATATAAATCTAATAATGCTGTTTCACCAATTTTCTCAAGCAGCACATTCTCGTAAAAATCGACTGTATGCTCAGGTAAATCAAAGATAGAGGCAAAATGTGATTTTTGATTTGACCAATCATATTGAGTAAATAGCTTTAGATATTGACCTTCTTTGGTAAAGAGCATCTTCTCTTTGTAGTATGAGGAAAACTTTACTACTATTTGACGGATGCGCTCGCGGGTATTTCCATTTTGCTCTCCAACCTCTTCTAAGGTCATACCATTTAATCTTTTTAAGACAATATCTTTTTCTTTATTGTTCTCTTCAAAGAAACTGCAAATTACACTTTTTGCATCTAGTAGGGACACTTGTTTTCCAAAGACATGTAGATAATTATGGTAATAGCTATTACTCAAGATTTGATTTAAAGCTCCTGCTGATAGCACTCCTAATTTGTCAGCAACCATATCAAGAGAGGCACTGCATACAAGATCTACAAAGATCTTATCTTTTAAGAACTTTAAAAGGTAATACTTAAAGATATTAGTAGAGGCAATGACTGACATTGCATTTACGTTATTTTGACCTAAAAAGGCAAAGGAGTTTAATGTTTTGTTTTCATCCTTGCTGATACCTAAAACTTTAAAAAGAGTGCCTAAATCCTCTGGGCTTACTTCTTCATCGATTTGGCAATTGATATCTTTTAATGGGTTGCGTAAAAAGCTTTTTTTTAATTTATCAACTTCCTTGACTGTAGAGCCGCCGATATTACCTAAATTTTGTAAATTGCGAAGACCGAAAAGCTCACCTAAAGTTACAATGTGGTCACTATCTAAGCTGTTGTAAAGCCTAGTTGGGATCTTAAAATCCTTAACCTTCTGCTCATGAGGATAGTCATATATTAAATTGGTGTTTTCTAAAAGTGGTGATACTTCGTTGTGAGTTGTATTAACATCAGCTACATAAGTCTGATGACTTAAAAATTCTAATGGGTTAACACTCATTTTTAAGGTATCAACTGATACTTTTAAAGTTTTACTTAAAAGATTAAATATGCTCTCAATAGACTCATTGTCGTTTTTCTTAATAATATTTAGACAAAGTAAGTGCTTAAATAAAGTGCTAGAAGTTATTGCATCTTCAAGACTTTCACCAAAATGAACCGAGCAACTTAAAAGTAAGTACAGTCTTTGATAGTGTTTATCATCAATATTTAAGATTGTGCGTAGCTCATTGAGAATTGCCTCATTCTCCTTAGATAAAGTAGGGTAAGGATTTTTAAGCTCAAAAGGAATGTAATAAAGCTTTTTTAAGGCAGCCACCTCGGATACGCATTTAGCACCAGCGTTTTTTAAAGATTTAATCTCTGTGTCTTTTAAGGAAAACAACTGACCTAAGGTAAGAATGTTATTGTGCTTAAGCACGTTGCCTAATCTCACGGATAAATTTAAGGTTGAAACACTTACATCATCATGAAAATCTTCAATATAAGTTAAATTGTCATTAAAATCGTAGTAAGGCATCTTTTGTATCCTATGTTTTTTGTTGTTTAGTGAGCATATAGACCTTGTTAACTGCTTTATGCTTATGTGCTAAATACTAATTAAAGCATTGTAAAGGATCGTCATCATTTAGAGTTTTAATTGACTCGCATTATGGAATGACGGAGCAAAAGACAAATTCAACATAGAGTCTATCAAAAGCTCTTTTTACCACTATCTTTCAACTTCAATATAACCATAATCAATCCCACAAGGTATCGCTTGCAATAAACACATAAGCTTCAGCATTACCTTCTTTTAAATCTCTGTCATGGATTAAGTTGAATCCCAAATATCCCTTATAAGGATCTTCCAACATGAAAGGTATATGCTCACAATACTCATCTACAGGCTTCTCAAACGTCTCAATATCAGGCCACTCTCCAAGTTTTAAGCCATAGCAAGCTCTATGAAACAAGAAGTACACATTGGCATTTTCTGGGGTAACTTTTTTACTATCAAGAAGTGCTTGAGTCATTCTTGAAACCTGCTCATAAGCATTGTCACCAAATGCTTTTAGCTTAAATACCTTAGTTGTTTTTTTACTGTTAATAGCACCAACAAGATCATTTGTTCCACCATCATAAAATGAATCACTTCGTTGGGCAGATTGTAAAATTGCAATTTCCCTTAATAGCCCCTTACAAGCTTGTTTTAAAGAGCCTTCAATTTTAACAATATCACCAGACTCATTGATAATAATTGGAGAAATCTTATGCTCACAATATACAGCTTTACAATAAAAATGTCCTGTTTTTAAGTCGTAGTGAATATCATCGTCGACTGCATCAGAAACTTGGTCATATTTTGCTTTAAGCTCTTTTACATTATTACCAAGATCAACTTTCTGGATGTTGTGATATTCACAATTGAAGATCTTCTGTCGCAACTATCTTAGGACAGAGGGATGACAAAGAAATTGGCGTAAACGCTGATACATGATATAGGTTCTAATCTTAAGACAGAATCTAAAACTAGAACGATTTGATTCTGCCTTTTAAGTTTAGAGCTGTTGCTAATAAGTGATCTTCAAAAACATATACTTGATGATAAGGAAACTCCGCTATTTAGTCTTACCATAATCAGCTTTAGTTCTTGTTACCGCTCTTAAGAAAAAGAAGATCACTTTCTCAAAGAGCTTGTATTTAAACACTCAAGCTCCACTCGGCAATCTTTCTTATAGAAGGCAATGCCAAACACCCTGATCTCTTTTAGCCTTGGGTAATTTCGCAATAATCCTTGTGCATAGTGTTTTTCTTTGACTTGCTCAATTGCATCTTTGGCTAAAGTTATCATTTGCTCATCGGATTTAGCCGCTTTAATCTCGATGATAAAACCTGTCTTTAGGACAGCTGGCTTATTTTCAAGTTTTAAAAGAAAACTAAAATCAGCTCTGCCATCACCAAGTTCTGTGTTTGATGCATATTTGTTTTCTGATTTATTTAGAAGAGCAGATAATCTGCCATTTAAGAAAGCATGGTACATGCTCTCTTTGTCGGTGCCTTTTTGGGTATCGTAGATGCTTACGTAAGTTGCTAAGGTATCTTGTAAGTATTCTTCTAAACAAATAGGATCTGTTTGTTTTAGAGCAAATAGAAGCTCTGGTAAGGTTTCTTTGAACTTTGGATTTGCTTTAGTAAAGCACCACTTGATAGCATTACCTAATTCATCTCTTACAGATAAATTTGGAACTACAAGTGAAAATGTTTTTTCTGTGTTGCTTGGCTCATTATATGTAACTTTATCAATCGCGTTAGGATCTTTTGCCAAAGTTAAGTAACCTGATGAGTACAAAAAGCTCCAAAAGTAATTAGAATCATCACTATTACCTAAAATCTCATAGTTAATATCTTTTGACAAGGTAACTGTTAAACTCTTGCCATCTAGTAAGTTTTGCAAGTCATCAGCATACGTATCAGGATCTTTTGCAAACATGAGAGACACCTGATCTATGTTACCTGTACCTCCCCAGTAGCTTTCTGGTCTTTGCTTTGGATTAACTAAAATTGCTTTAGTTCTGCTTATAACATCCCAAGGACAGAAGATGTCATCATCACCTATATGATAGCCGTCATACCATTCTTTGTATTCAGCGTACCTATCATCTAAGCCGTAATAAGAGAGCATAGTTTTAACTTCATCGGTGGTAAAACCAAAGAGCTTAGAATAATCATAATTATCTAAGCCACAGCTGTAGAAGTTATTAAGACCTGTAAAGATACTTTCTTTAGCAACTCTTAGACAACCGGTGATAATTCCTTTTTTTAGAGATTCGTTGTTTTTAAGTGCTGAGCTAAATAATTTAGATATAAAGTCTCTTATCTTCTGGTAAAAGTCAGTATTAGCAGCCTTTGACAAAGGAACATCGTACTCATCAATTAAAACAATGCATTCTTTTCCTGTGTAGACTAATAGATCTTGAGTTAACTCTCTTATCATTCTTTCAGCTACAGCCTTCTTTTTTACAGGAGATAAAGCATTGTCACTGATGGTTAAGATGTTTTTTAGTTTTTGAATTTTTTCTGCTGATAATTTGTCGCAGTCTAAAAGAAAATTAAACTTTTCAACAGAGTTTGATAGTTCTTCGTACAAACTTTGTAGAGCATCTTCGTAGCTATTAGTATCCCAAGCTTCTTTTAAAGATAAAAAAATTACAGGGTACTGTCCCATGTATTTATCGCAGAACTCTTTATCTTTAAAAATTTCTGTATCTTTAAAAAGTGCTATTTGTTTAGACTTATCACTTGGGTTTTCGTAATTCATCTCC